>DXEQ01000011.1 GCA_019114885.1 Candidatus Anaerobutyricum stercoripullorum | reverse complement strand
CCAATCAAAAAAAATCACAGCTATATCAAAAAATGTCTCCAATACCTGCTTCATAGATTCTATTCTATCATGCTAGGAACGTTTTCACCAGCATAATTCTTACTATATGAATAGGGCGTTGTGAAACAGACGACGGCGGGAGTGCCCATGCCGCTTCGTCCGCCGACGCCCTCAGTTCGGACATTAGAAATTTTAACGATACGGCAGGGAGGAACCGCAAGCGGTTCCCCGGCTGACGCCGTCTGAAAAACAGAAGGGCAGCCACCCCGTCTCATATAATGTGGGAGTTGTTGCTGTTTTACTTATGATCTTTATTCGCGGTGGGAAGGGTGTGGATACAGCGCGACGACGACTGTGCAGGCCGCGGATAATTTCCTTTGTTTAGAATAACATAAAGTCGCGAGCCAAAGTGGAGGAGGAGGGTTCGTATCCATCACCCTCCCACCTCGCGGAAAAGATAGAATACAACAAGAACTCCCAATAACTTCATCCTTTTGTAAAAATTCACAAATATTTCATTCACATATGCCCACATCCCGAAATATTTATGATATAATATTTGCGCGAAAGTACAGTCAGGGGCGGCGGACGCCGCTTCGCCGGACGGCACCGGCACTTACTTTAGCCTTCCGGGGATTCCCGCCGCATCCGCAGAGGGCGGGAGCACATGACAACGAAGACAGCACCAGACAACAGGTTCGCCGCAATACATTTTTCAGATGGGCGGACCGGCCACATTTTCAGGAAAGAGGGAATGTCATTTGCATTTTTTAAAGCATTTTACTGTGTGGGGACTGTGCGCCATCATGCTGGGGACACAGCCTTCGATTGCTTATATGGCGGAAGTTTCCGCCAGAGAGACAGCTACATATGAATCCGACGCACAGGCCGGTTCAGGGAAGGAACGCAGCGCGGAGGGAGATACCAGAAAGCAGTCCACAGAAGACAGCAGTTCCGGAGATAAGGACAAGCCGGACTCCTCAGAAGAGTCTTCTTCGGAGAGCAGTTCCGAAAGCTCGGAGTCCTCAGAAAGCAGCTCGGAAGATTCCTCCGGTGAAGATTCTTCGCAGGCCACGGACGACAGCAGTGAGACAGATTCTTCCACGGAAAGTTCAGAAGAATCTTCCACAACGGACACTTCCTCCACAACGGAGGAGAGCGGCACGACGGAAAGCACTACAGAAGAAGCGGCCGCAGAGACTTCTGCCTCTGCCGCGCAGAGCAGCACCGCCGCATCCAAAAAGGACGATGCCAGCGCAGATAAGACCGATACTTCTGCCTCTCCGGAAGAAGACAGCAAGTCTTCCAAAAGGAAAAAGGACGCGGTTATCATTGACAAAGAGGTAAAAAAGCTGGATGATTCCATCATCAGCGAGGAGGAATCCGCCGAGAAGGATGAAGATCCGGAGGCAGTCATTCCGAAGATCTACGGTACCGCTCAGATCACCACCCGGGACGACGCGGAGTATATGGGAGATTTCGTGTATTTTAACCAGACCGACAGTATCTGGAATCAGAATGGATACCGGATTGCCTCCGCAGGCTGCGGTCCGACTTCCATGGCTGTGGTCATCTCTTCTCTCACGAAGAAGTGGGTGACGCCGGTGGACGCCACCGTCTGGGCTTATGAACATGGCTACTATTCTTCGGCCGGTTCGGCCCACGCCCTGATTCCTGCCATGGCGGAAGCGTACGGCCTGAAATGTAAAGGCGTCGGAACTGATTACGAAGCCATCCGGACAGCTCTTAAGAAGGGCAGACCGGTGGTCGCTCTCATGGGACCGGGATATTTTACGAGAAGGGGACATTTTATGGTGCTGATCGGCATCGACGACGAGGATAATGTCACGGTTGCCGACGTGGGCAGCCGCACCCGTTCCGCTTACAAATACGCACTCTCCGATATCATCAGCCAGTCCAAGAGCGCCAGCGCGGGCGGCCCGTTCTGGGTTATCTCCAAGCCGAAGCGCAAGAAGAAAAAGGTGACTTACACTTCTCCGCAGAACGACTATGTCATCCATGTAAAGGAGGACGGCCGGGAGAAATCCATCGCCTTCCAGCTGGGAGATCAGGTATCCTATCAGGGACAGGAAGGTATCATCATCCGTTTTGAGAACCGGAAGGCATATATCACCGGCGCGGACGGACATGCCATGAAGGCGGCAGACGGCGACAGGGCGATTCCGCTGTCCGATCTGCAGATCGTCAAGCGGGCCGACGGCATGATCTACACCGCCATGGCCGCCAGAAACGCAGCGGACAAAGGTGCTACGGATAACAGCCAGAAATAAATCTCCACAAAAAAGGACTGCAGGCATCTTCTGCGGGTCCGCAGCTACGATATCTTTCTTAAAGCATCGTATCTGCAGATTCGCCGGATGCGCCGGGCAGTCCTTTTTCTCTGTTCTTATACAGTTTTATTTCACCCTGTTCTTTTATTATTCCGGCAGGCCGGATTCCTGACAATATCCCATGTCATGGCTATATCAGCCGCTCTTCGTATTCCTTTTCTTTAAAACCAACCAGGATAAAATCATCGGCCACGATAACCGGCCGCTTCACCAACATGCCGTTTGTGGCAAGGAGTGCGTACTGTTCTTCCTCGCTCATGGACGGGAGACGGTCTTTGATATTATTCTGGCGATAGATCTGTCCGCTGGTGTTAAAAAACCTTTTCAGCGGCAGGCCGCTGCGTGCATGCCATTCTTTTAATTCTTCGGCCGTAGGATTCTCCTCCACAATGTGGCGGTCGATAAAGTCCACGCCGTGATCTTCCAGCCATTTCTTTGCTTTTTTACAGGTGCTGCATTTTGGGTATTCGATAAATAAAACACTCATTGTCTTATCTCCTTTCTTCATTTCTGATGGATATTTTCAATCTGCCAGTCAATCGGTTCCAACTGGTGGAAGCGCAGGAATTCATTGGCCTGACTGAAATGGCGGCAGCCGAAGAATCCGCGGTAGGCGGACAGCGGGCTTGGATGAGGCGCCTCCAGAATCAGATGTTTCGGGTTGGTAAGCATCGCTTTTTTTGCCTGCGCCGGGCGACCCCAGAGCATGAACACGATGGGCCGGTCCTGCGCGTTCAGAACCCGGATGGCCGCGTCGGTGAATTCCTCCCAGCCGATGCCCCGGTGCGAATTGGCCTGATGAGCGCGGACGGTGAGCACCGTATTGAGAAGGAGTACGCCCTGCTCAGCCCACTTGACAAGGTAACCGTTATCCGGGATATAGCAGCCCAGATCATCGTGAAGTTCCTGATAAATGTTCACAAGGGACGGGGGAATCTCCACCTCCGGCCGCACGGAGAAACACAGGCCGTGGGCCTGCCCGTTATTGTGATACGGATCCTGTCCCAGAATGACTACCTTAACATCCTTCAACGGAGTCAGATGAAATGCGTTAAAGATATCTTCGGCCGGGGGGAAGATCTCCCTCTCCCGGTATTCTTTATTGATCGTATTGTACAACTCCCTGTAATAGGGCTTCCTGTATTCCTCTTTGAGGGCTTCCGCCCAGTCATTGCTGATCGCTGCCATAAGTTCCTTTCCCTTTCTTTTGTATTTCTTTTCGCGTCTTTCCTGCCCGGGCTTTTGCAAGAGCGATACATTTCCACGTAACATAAGAAAGACTGCTACAATATACTCACAATGCATATATTATAGCAGTCTTTCTATCTGTTGACCAGTGCTCCCTCCACGGCGGAAAGCCTGTAAGTTAAAGCCATAAACCTTCAGGACTCTTCCGTCATATCCGCAGCGTGTGCTTTTCGCTCTCGCCTGGTCCAAACCCAAGTTTATCGTATTCTGCCTTGGCAGTCTCCCATGAGATAACGTCAACCGGTTCCTTGAGATACTCCAATATATCTGCAATACCTTCTCCCGTGTAAGCACTTGTGAAGAATATCTTTTTGCAGCCGGCCAGCCGCAGCCACTCGGCCGCCTGTTCGGGATCGGCAGCCCAGTGATCTATCTTGGTCACAACACCAACAACCTCCCGGTTGCTGACAGAAACAACATTTGGCGGATATAATGAAAACGGCTCTGTGGCGCTCATCAGCAGACCGATAATATCTGCCTCGCAGCCATAGATTGCCAGTGCGGCGGACAGTTCTTTTGTCTCCGCATACTCACCCGGCGTGTCAATGATCACATCGTAATGATTGACATACTGGGTCTTGTGATAGGTGATCTTCTCACCCTTCATTGCCTGCATGATCGTCGTCTTTCCGGATTCACTCCGACCCACAAACATAATCTTACGCATAAAGTCTCACCTTACTTCTTGGTAACAGGGCAGGTAGCGTATCCCAGATCATTCTGGAAGTAATGAATGACAGCCTGTACTGCAGATTCCACTGCTGAAATACGTCCTGTCAGAATCAGTGTTCCGCTGAAACGGTCAACGAAACCTAAGTAAACATCACCGCTCTTGATCGCGATATCGGCGCCGATAACGGCGGACTCGCTTGGAGTCACCGTGATGATTCCGATGGCGGAACGCTCAAAATCGATATCCGGATTCAAGCCCAGCTTACGATAAACGATCGGTTTCGGACTTGTCACAACATGAGCGAGTGTGATCTGTCTTCCAGGTACTGTCTCCTGAATAATACGAAGTCTTCCTTCTGCATCCTTTGGCTATAAATCTCTAATATCCATCTTTTCCGCTCCTTTATCCTATATTAATCCTGTCGGACTGCCCCGGCACTCCTGCCGCGCCTGCGTGACAAAAGGCCCTTTGAGCCTCCCTGTTCCACACTCCTGCCGCGCCCGCGTGACAAAAAGCCTTATGATCCTCTCTGCCCCGCCATGAAAAACAACAGTCTGCCGCGCCGGTCATCCCACGATAGATCCGTCATCCACTCTATGATGAGTTCACATGACAGAAGGCTCTGTCTGCACAGACCCTCCCGACATTATAGAATGATTATAGCACAATCCACTGTATTAATCTATGAAAAAATTGGGCTGTTCCTGCGTTTCCTTGGTAGATTGTCCATATAATATACAAAAAAAGCTATTTTGCTGGCAAGAAAACGCAACATATTGTTGAAATTCTCCCGCTCTTTCTATGATTTGGCCTTGTCTGTGCCCAGGCTGTCGATGATGGTGATGACCAGACCCCGCTTTCTCCCGCCGGTACATTTTTCTTGCCATTCCTCACCGAAAATAGTAGACTTAAAATCAAAAAGGAGTGCGCATCATGAACCATACCTCTATATTTTCATCGGCTTCGGGCATCTCTTTTGAGATCTTCCCGCCGAAAAAATGGGAGAGTTTCCCGAACTTGTACGAGACACTGGACGCCTTAAAGGAACTGCATCCTTCCTTCATCAGCTGCACCTACGGGGCGGGCGGCAGCAACAGCAAAAAGACGGCGGAGATCGTCTCCTACATCCAGAATCAGCTGGGTATCGAGGGCATCGCCCACCTGACCTGCGCGGCTCTGACGAAGGACAGCTTCTTATCCACCATCCGCGCCTTTCAGGAGAAGGGTATCCACAATGTGCTGGCTCTGCGCGGGGATAAACCGGCGGATATGAGCGAGGAAGCTTTTGCCGGCCGGGAGTACAAACACCCGTCGGAACTGATTCCGACCCTGAAGGAGGCCGGTTTCACCGTGGCCGGGGCCTGCTATCCGGAGAAACATTTTGAGGCGGCCACCATGGAGGAGGATATACATTTTCTGAAACATAAGGTGGAGCAGGGAGCGGACTTTCTGATCAGCCAGCTCTTCTTTGACAACGAGATCTTCTATCGTTTTCTGGAAATGTGCGAAAGGGCCGGGATCGACGTACCGATCGAGGCGGGCATCATGCCGATCACCAGCGCGAAAATGATCGGAACCACCATCAACCTCTCCGGCGCCAGCGTGCCGAAGGCCATGGCCGACCTGCTGGCCCGCTATCAGGACAGTCCGGAAGACATGCGAAAGGCCGGCATCGACTACGCCATCACCCAGATTCGGGAGCTGCGGGAACGGGGTGTGGACGGCATCCACATCTACACCATGAATCATGCCGACGTGGCGCGGGATATCTGCGCGGCCTTATAGGCAATGACGTTCCTGTAACAATTCCATTCCTGTAAAATAAAAAAACGCCCGGGAAATCTCTTTCCCGAGCGCTTTTTTATTGCTCGTATTGCATGTTATATACTGCGGGCACTCACCGTGTTATGCATCGCATCCGCGGGTGAGCGCCGCATCTTTTATTATTTCTGATTCTCTTCCGGCACTTCCTCTTTGCGGATCTCCTTGGTGCGGATCTCCTCGCAGATGGCGCTGATGAACTCGGACAATGGTTTCTGTCCTTCGTCCCCGGCAAAACGGCTTCTCACGGAAACCGTGCCTTCTTCCTGCTCTTTCGCGCCCACAACCAGCATGTATGGCAGCTTGGCAAGGCGGGCCTCACGGATCTTGTAGCCGATCTTCTCGGAACGGTTATCCACGGTACTTAAGATACCGTTTCTCTTTAATTCTTTATTGACCTCTTCGGCATAATCCGCATACTTCTCAGAGATTGGCAGCACGCGCACCTGCTCCGGGCAGAGCCAGGTCGGGAACTTGCCGGCATATTTCTCGATGAGCCATGCCAGCGTTCTCTCATAGCAGCCCATGGACGTTCTGTGGATAACGTACGGACGCTGCTTGTCTCCATTCTGGTCAATATAGTACATATCGAAGTTCTCCGCGATGGCGCAGTCTAACTGAATGGTGATCATGGTGTCTTCCTTGCCATAGACGTTCTTCGCCTGGATATCGATCTTCGGTCCGTAGAAGGCAGCCTCTCCGTCCGCCTCCACAAACGGCACGCCGGACTCCACAAGGATGTGGCGGATCTGATCCTGGGTACTCTCCCAGTATTCATCGTCGCCCAGATACTTCTCTTTGTTGTTCGGGTCCCACTTGGACAGACGGTAAGTCACATCGTCCTGCACGCCCAGCACGGTCAGACAGTACTGTGCCAGCTTCAGGCAGTTGGTCAGCTCCTCGTTGGCCTGATCCGGACGGATGATCAGATGTCCCTCGGAGATGGTAAACTGACGGACACGGGTCAGTCCGTGCATCTCACCGGAATCCTCGTTACGGAACAGGGTGGAAGTCTCGCTCATGCGGTATGGCAGGTCGCGGTAAGACTTCTGGGTATTCTTATAGCAGTAATACTGGAACGGGCAGGTCATTGGGCGGAGTGCCAGCACTTCCTTGTCCTTCTCCTCGTCACCCAGCACAAACATACCTTCTTTATAATGATCCCAGTGTCCGGAGATCTTATAGAGGTCGCTCTTTGCCATCAGGGGTGTCTTAGTACGGACATAGCCCCACTCGTTATCCTCCAGGTCCTCAATCCATCTCTGCAGCGTCTGGATGATCTTGGCACCCTTCGGCAGCAGCAGCGGCAGTCCCTGTCCGATCACGTCCACGGTGGTAAACAGCTCCATCTCCCGTCCCAGACGGTTGTGGTCGCGGAGCTTGATCTCCTCGAGATACTTAAGGCGCTCTTCCAGGTCGGCCTTCTTTGTGTAGGCAGTACCGTAGATACGGGTGAGCATCTTGTTATGCTCGTCTCCTCTCCAGTAAGCTCCGGAGGAGGAAGTGAGCTTGAACGCCTTGATATTCTTCAGATTCATCAGATGCGGGCCGGCACACAGGTCGGTGAAGTCTCCCTGACGGTAGAAGCTGATGACCGCGTCCTCCGGCAGATCTTCGATGAGCTCCACCTTGTACGGCTCGTCCTTCTCCTTCATGAACGCGATGGCTTCCTCTCTCGGCAGCTCGAAGCGCTCGATAGCCGGGTTCTCCTTGATGACCTTCTTCATCTCTTTTTCGATGGCATCCAGATCCTCTCTGGAGAGCGGCGCCATGTCAAAATCATAGTAGAAACCTTCCTCGATGGCCGGTCCGATGGCCAGCTTCGCCTCCGGATAGAGACGCTTCACTGCCTGTGCCAGCACGTGGGAAGCGGTGTGGCGGAAGGCCAGCTTGCCCTTGTCATCCTGGAAAGTCAGGATATTTAACTCGCAGTCCTGATCCAGCACCGTGCGCAGATCAACGGTCTCCCCGTTCACCTCTCCGGCGCAGGCATTCCTGGCAAGTCCTTCACTGATATCTTTTGCGATGTCCAGAACGGACATCGGCTGATTATATTCTTTTTCAGAACCATCTTTTAAACGAATAATCATGTTCTCTCTCCTTGTGTATGTTTCTATATTATCTTGCAAAAACAATTTTTACTACGGCTTATTCTATCAAATAAATCGTCAGCGTTCAACCGCATTTTTAAAGAGCGTATCCCTTAAGCCTCTCTCCCTTTTCCGGCCACATTTTCCCGGCGCGCAAAAAAAGAGGGCCGCCAGGGTCCAAAGGTACCACCCTGACGGCACATGATCCATAACTATTCTACTGTAACGCTCTTGGCCAGGTTTCTCGGCTTATCCACGTCAAGACCTCTTGCCACACTCACATAATAGCCCATCAGCTGCAGCGGCACGATGGCCACGCTGGTGGTGAAATGCGGGTCGGTCTTCGGTGTGTAGACCACAAAGTCCACCATGTCCTCAAGATAATAATTGCCGTTCTCCGTCACACCCATCAGATAGGCGCCGCGGCTCTTCACTTCCTGCATGTTGCTGAGCGTCTTCTCGGACAGATTGCTCTGTGTCAGCAGCCCGACTACCAATGTTCCGTCCTCGATCAGGCTGATGGTTCCGTGTTTTAACTCGCCCGCAGCGTAAGCCTCGGAATGAACGTAACTGATCTCCTTCATCTTCAGGCTTCCTTCCTGACAGATGGCGTAATCCAGTCCCCGGCCGATAAAGAAAATGTCTCTCGCGGACGCGAACTTGTTGGCAAACCACTGAATCCGCTCTTTATTGGCAAGCACTTCCGCGATCTTATCCGGCAGCTGTACAAGCTCTTCCACCATATCGTGGAAGGCAGTGTCGTCGATCTCGCCCCGCACTTTTGCCATATACATGGACAGCAGGTACATACAGATCAGCTGTGTGCTGTATGCCTTCGTGGTGGCTACGGCGATCTCCGGACCGGCCAGTGTGTACATCACATAATCTGCCTCTCTGGCGATACTGGAGCCGACTACGTTGACGATACCCAGCGTCTTCACGCCGCGCTCCTTCGTCAGACGGAGAGCTGCCAGACTGTCCGCAGTCTCTCCGGACTGGGAGATGATGACCACCAGTGTATCATCGGAGAGCTTCGGATTCCGGTAGCGGTATTCGGAGGCCAGATCCACCTCTACCATGACGTCCGTCAGGTCTTCCATGATATATTTCGCGGACATACCCACGTGGTATGCGGAACCGCAGGCTACGATAAAGACCTTCTTAAAGTTCCTGAACTGCTCGTCGCTGATGCCGAGAGAGCTTAAATCGATATCGCCGTCTTTTGCGTACGCGCCGATGGTATCTCTCACTGCCTTTGGCTGTTCGTGGATCTCCTTCATCATGAAGTGCTCGAATCCGCCCTTTTCCGCAGCCTCGGCGTCCCATTTGATCGTGACCATCTCTTTTTCAATCTCATCCCTGTCGATGTTGAAAAAACGGATGCTGTCCGGATGGAGTTCTGCCATCTCCATATTGTCAAGATAGTATACATTTCTTGTGTAGGAAAGGATGGCCGGTACATCGGAAGCGATGAACGCTCCGTCCTCATTCTGTCCGATGATCAGCGGACTGTCCTTTCTTGCCGCGTAGATGACGCCCGGGCGGTCTTTGAACAGGATGCCCAGCGCGTAGGAGCCGCGCACCCGGAGAAGAGCGCTTGACATACTCTCCAGCGGATTGTGCTCTGTCTTTTCGTAATAATAATCGATCAGCTTCGTTACCACTTCCGTATCTGTCTCAGAATAGAAAGTATATCCCTTCTGGATCAGATGCTCTTTCAGTTCCTGATAATTCTCGATGATTCCGTTATGCACCAGACCGACCATCCTGCCATCGCTGCAGTGCGGATGCGCGTTGGTCTTGGAAGGCACGCCGTGAGTTGCCCAACGGGTGTGGCCGATGCCGCACCCCCCAGGCATGCCCTTTCCGTCATCCGTCTTCTCCACGAGGTTCTTAAGCCGTCCTTTTGTCTTTGCAATCTCGATCTCGTTTGTCTTTTCGTTAAAGGTCGCCATACCAGCCGAATCATATCCCCTGTATTCCAGCCTGGACAAACCGTTCAGAATGATCGGCGCAGCGGCTTCCTTACCTGTATATCCAACAATTCCACACATATTCCTGTCTCCTTTTCTTATAATTATGCATTAACAAATGTATCACGATGGTATCCAAAAGGCAAGGATAAATCATGCGTCGATTTTCTGTCATTTTTCAGAGAATCCCAGGTTTAGCTTAATTTATTATACTCCTCCACGATGGCATCCAGCAGTTTTGCGTCGGTAAGTCCTGTCACCTCGGCTGCTGCCTCGCGAACGCCTTTGGCCGCGATCTTCTCCTGCAGCTCCACGCTCTGCTTATCTTCCGGATTGTTGTAATGCAGCGCTGCGCCCACACCAACCAGCAGATGATCCACCGGAAGTCCGTATCCGTAAGCGGTGGTCAGCGGGCTGATGAGACGGTCTGTCGGGCTCAGCTTACGAAGCGGCTCACGGCCGACACGGGTCACATCGTCCTGCAGGTAAGGGTTTTTGAAACGTCCGATGATCTTCTTGATATAGGCGGCATGTTTTTCCGGATCGAAACCATGCTTTTTGATGAGGCCGTCGCCGCTCTCTTTCATGGCTGCGGATACGATGCCGTAGATCTTCTCGTCCTCGATCGCCTTGTCGATGGTCGGGAATCCCCACAGTGTTCCGAGATAAGCGGTGATGCAGTGACCGGTATTCAGTGTGAAGAGCTTCCGCTCAATGTATGCCATCAGGTTATCCACCAGAGTCATTCCTGTGATCTCTGGGATCTCGCCCTTGAAGCCGGAGCGCTCTACATCCCACTCATAGTAGGTCTCAACGACCACGTCGATGAAGTTATCGCTCTTAACCGGAGGTACGATTCTGTCAACGGCACAGTCCGGGAATCCCACATACTCGTCAGCAAACGCTTTGCCCTCGTCGCTTAAGTTCTCATAAACCGCTTTCTTTAACTGGGAAGTTCCGCGGATGGCGTTCTCGCAGGCGATGATGTTCATCGGCTCTTTCACGCCCTCAGCCATACGTTTCTCGATGGCACGCGCGATGGTCGGAGCGATGCGCGGCAAGATCACAAGACCAACGGCAGTGGTCACCAGATCCGCTGTGGCGATCTCATCGACTGCCTCCGGCGTTGTGGAATTGACGCCGCTGATATCCTCAATCTTCTGGTCCTCGCACTCCACGTCCATCACGTGTACGGTATATGTCTTATCTTCGTTGATCTTATCGATGATGGCGTCCACCACGTCCGCAAACACCACATGATATCCGGACTGGCTGAGCAGCGCTCCGATAAATCCACGTCCGATATTTCCTGCGCCAAACTGTACTGCTTTTTTCATGATAATCTCCTCTTTTCTAAAATATGAAATTAAAAGTGAAATATTATACCCGTTATACATTAAGAAGGGGATGTACAGTGAAAACCGTTTTGCCCTTCGGTCTCATTCTTCTGTACAATCCCCTCCTTTCCCCTGTAGGTTAGTAATTATTCAATCTTATCTGTTAATACTTCCGACTCTTTCTTTAGCCGAATGTCTTCATGATCGTATCCACGTCCGCCTCTTTTTTCAGCTTCTCAAGAAGCTCCTCATCCTCAAGGCTCTCCACGATTCTGCCGAGGATCTCCAGATGTTCGTCGCCGACACCGGCAATACCGATGACCAGATAAGCCTTCTCATCGCCGAAGTCAACACCGTCCGGATACTGCATCACTACGATACCGGATTTCTTAACCGTATCTTTAGCGGTGGCGGTACCATGCGGGATGGCTACGCCCATACCCATGTATGTGGAAACCAGTTTCTCACGTTCCAGCATGGCGTCAATGTAATCTGCGTTTACAAATCCCAGCTCATTTAAGAGTTCTCCGGCTGCCCGGATGGCTTCTTCCTTGCTCACGCTGGCAAGTCCGGTGCGGACGCCCTCTCTTACAAGAACGGCTTTCTTTCCGCCTTCCTGCGGTTCTTCTGCTGGAGCCTGCGCTGCCGGTGCGGCCTCTGCCGGAGCTTCTGTCGCTGCGGCTTCCGCCTGTGCCGAAGTGCCGTTGGCCCTCTGTTCCAGCTCAGCATACAGAGCGTCCAGATTCGGGTCCTGTAAGAAGTTGCCCAGAGTGACCAGTCTTGCCTGTGGCGCGCTCTGTGCGGCTCTGTCCTGTAAAATGTACTGGCATACCACAACGTCCGCGTCTCCAGGAACGTTATCTACAGATGTATTTGTTACGGTAATTCCAAGGTTTAAAGGTTTAATACGGTTTCTGAATTTGGTCGCGCCCATGGCGGAAGATCCCATACCTGCATCGCAGGCGAAAATGATCTTCTGGATGGCATCCGTTGCAACCTCCGCGCCGGTACGTGCAGGGGCTGCGCCTTTGGACTCCGCCTTCATGCTGTCTTTCTGTGCCTGTGCGTCTTCAAGACTCCTGGCTCCTGCCATTCTGATGATCGGTGAAGATACCAGGAAGGATACTGCCGCAGCAATGGCAACACCAATTACAGAAATCAGGATGGAATCTCTCGGCGACATGGCAAGGAACGCGATGATGGAACCTGGCGCTGCCGGTCCTACCAGACCTGCGTCCATAATACTGAAGAAGAAGATGGCACAGATGTTACCAAGGATAGGTCCGATGATAACAAATGGGTTCATCAATATGTACGGGAAATAAATCTCGTGAATACCACCCAGGAACTGGATAATGATCGCGCCCGGAGCGGAATCCTTTGTCGCACGGTCTTTGGAGAATACCCAGTACGCCAGAAGAAGTCCGAAACCAGGACCAGGATTTGTCTCCAGCATGTACATGATGGATTTTCCTGCTTCTGCCGCCTGTGTAATACCAATTGGTGTGAAGATTCCCTGATTGATGGCGTTGTTCAGGAACAATACCTTCGCCGGCTCGATGAAGATGGCTGCCAGCGGAAGGAGTCCGTTGTTAATAAGAATCTCAACGCCGCCCCGCAGGATAACGAGAATCGCACTCATCAGAGGTCCGATGGCGTAAAATCCGATGATCGCCAGGATCATACCGAAGATACCAACGGAGAAGTTGTTGATCAGCATCTCAAATCCGGCCGGCATTCTGCCGTCCATTGCCTGGTCAAACTTCTTGATGACGAAGCCTGCCAGAGGACCCATGACCATGGAGCCCATTAACATCGGGTAGTCCGGAGCACCGACGATCACGCCGACGGTGGCGATGGCGCCCATAACGGCTCCTCTGTCTCCGCCTACCAGTTTACCACCCTGTACACCAATCAGGATTGGAAGCAGGTAGTTAAGCATTGGTCCGTTCAGGGAAGCGAGCTGTTCGTTCGGCAGCCATCCGGCTTCAATGAACAATGCGGTGATAAAGCCCCATGCGATGAATGCGCCGATGTTCGGCATAACCATTGCAGAAAGGAACTTACCAAAACGTTGTACTGCATTTTTCATGTTGCATTTCTCCTCTCTTTATATATGCGTTTCGAACCTGCCGTGGTTTTTGTCCCCCTCCCTCTGCCGTCCCCTTCTCGCTAAAGAAGCGGCGGCCATTGCTCCGGTTTCACACGACCCGGCCGGTTCTCTGTCTCTTGATGATTTTATTGTATAAGAATTTCTTTCGATTTACAAACGAATGATATTACAAGTTTGTCACAAAGCATTTACGACAAACTTGAGCACACTGAACAAAATCACTAATTTTTCTTCTGTATTTTTGTCTATTATTACTTTCTTTCGGAAATGATTCCTTTTTTTTCTTCCGTTTTTTCTTTTTTTATTTTTTTATTTTTAAATCAGACAAAGTCCTGTATAATAAAAAATAATTCTTTATGATACGATGTTTCATTTTTAGTTTCATTTTTACATAGAAAGAGAGAATACTATGCAGCTTACACAACGCGCTGAAAATATCATACGGATCCTCGCCCGCTTCCCGCAGGATCACCCTGTCACCATCGGGATCATCTCGGAGGAACTGGCCGTGAGCGACCGTTCTGTGCAGCGGGAGCTTCCCACCGTGGAAAAATGGCTTACTTCCCGGGGATATCATTTTGTGCGAAAGCGGAGTGTGGGACTGCTTCTGGACGAACCGGAAACGCGCCGGCAGGAACTGCTCGCCCTTCTGGATGAGACCGAAAGCCCGCATACATCGGGAGAGAACCGTCAGGAGAGAGAGCGTCTCATCTGCCGGGAGCTTCTTTTTGCCGACGAACCGCTGAAGTCCTTTTATTTCACCGACAAACTTGGTATCTCCGAGGGAACCCTGAGCGCCGATCTCAATCATTTGAGCGACTGGTTCTCCAGATACCACCTGACGCTGGTCCGGCGGCAGGGACTGGGCCTCTTCATCGAGGGAACGGAGATTGCCCGGCGGCAGGCTGTCACCTCCTGGATTTACAACCGGGTCAATGACGATCTGGCTCTGGGACAGATTCAGAAAAATGAACTGGCCGCGGACAACGACGCCTTTGCCGGCGGTCCCCATGAGGAGACCCTTCTGGAAGTCAACGATATCCTCGCGGACTGTGAGAAGGAGCTGAACCTGCATCTGTCCGACAGCGGGTATCTCCACCTGCTCATCTATATCGCTCTCTCCATTGAGAGGATGCAGGCCAACTGCTTTATCACGGAGGCAGGGCAGTCCTTCTCCGAGATCTCCATCCAGCCGGAATACGCGGTGGCCGAGTATATCATGCGCATCCTGCGCAAGCGCTACCAGCTGTCCATCTCCGTGGAGGAGACCCTGTTTCTGGCCACCTACCTCTCCGGACTCCGCATCTGGCCGTCTGATCAACGGGATCTGACGGAGATCCGGAACCTGGACGTACACCAGATCACCCTGTCCATCATCCGGCGGGTCGGCGAGATTCTGGAGCTCAACTTTATGAATGACGCGCGGCTGCTGCGGGAACTGAGCGCCCATATCCAGCCGACCATCGCAAGACTCCGGGCGGGAATCCCCGTGGAGAACCCTCTCCTCAGTGATTTTCAGGAGAGTTATCCTGTGGTGTACAAGGCCTGCGAGAAAGGCATGGCCTCCCTGTGTCCGACACTGGGCATCCAGTCCGTGCCGGCCAGCGAGACCGGATTCGTCACCATTTATTTTGTCATGGCAAAAGAGCGTCTGGAGAAACTGAAACAGCAGATCTCCGTGATCATCGTCTGTCCTACCGGTATCGGCAGTTCCAGACTGCTGGCCTCCAGCCTGAAAAAAGAATATCCGGATCTGGATATCCGGGGCATGACCTCCGCCTTTGAGATTGACAGCGAGAAACTGCGGGAGGAAGGCATCGACCTGATCATCTCCACCGTGAAGCTGCACATTTCCTACCGCTACCTTCACGTAAGCCCGATTCTCACCCGGCAGGACAAGATGCTTCTGGACTCCAAGATCAAGATGCTCCAACGGCAGAAAGCCCAGGAGACTCCAACCGAAGCCGTGATTCCGGAGGCTCCCATCAGCAAAGAGGACGTGGATTTCGTCTCCGCTTTAGGCAGCGAGATCTACCAGCTCCTTGACAACATCCGCATCGGGCAGGCCCCGGTCTTAAAAAACCGGGATGAGATCATCTCCTACGCCGCCACCCTGTTTGCCGACACACCGGAACTGGAAGAACATTTTTATGAGGTATTAAAAGCGAGAGATCAGCTCTCGGATACATACATAAAGCCTTTTTTCGCCCTTCTTCTTCACGGAAGGAGTCCGAAGGTCAGCCGCTCCTGTTTCGGCTACATCCGACTGGAACCTCCGGTCTACGAAAAGGGCCGCATCATCCGCGGCGCCGTCGTCTCCCTGATTCCTTCGGATGATAAAAATGAGACGGCCGCCCCGGTGGCCAGCGAGATCGTGGGCGCGCTGCTGGAAGAGCCGCTTCTGCTCAAGGCCCTCCAGAACATGGACGACGAGACTTTCACACGGCTGCTGGAAGTCACGCTCCTGCGCTTCTACCGAAGCACGGTGCAAAACCGCCTCCATCTGAAAGACTCCTCGCTGCTCCGCGAGCAGAAATAAACAGGCTGTACCTTTGCAGCGCGGGGCAGCAAGGCCCGCTGGCAGCCGGCTCTCCAAGCTACATGGCTCGCTCTGGCGGCTGCATGCCAGCCATTTATGCCGGGCATGGACGGTCGCTCCTGCAGGCCCGGCCGCCCACACGACCATTGCCCGCGGGGCTCCAAGACTGCAAAAAAAAGAGCCCCGGCGGGCATCAAGAGCACCGGTATCCAACCGTATGCTGTCGATTCAGCCCCGCCAGGGGCTCTTTTTATCTTATCCACTTGTGATCTACTCGCCCAGTCCGCTCTCAATGGCAAGAATCAGGGCTTTCAGGGCTTCTTCTTCATCTGCTCCGATACACTCCACAGTGATCTCCATGCCTCCGTTCACACCCGCGTCCATGAGCGCCAGTACATTTTTGGCGTCCACCTTCCGGGAACCGGATACGACGGCGATCTCCGAATCAAACTGCTTCGCCTCTCTGGCAAGGACCGCCGCCGGTCTGGCGTGAAGTCCCGTCGGATTGATGACTGTCACCTTCTGCGATACCATATTTACTCCCCCTGCAGATAGAAAAATGATGTCTGCTGCTCTTCTTTTCCGAAGAGGTTATTGTACTCCAGCAGATTGTACTGATGTATCAGATTATAATACGGGGAAGTCTCATCGTCAATCTCATAAAAGTTCCCGTCGCTGCCCCAGTATCCGTAGGCGTTAATACACGGAACTTCCTCGCGCAGATCGGTCAGAAACTCCTGATAGCCGGTCTTTTCCAGTCCGGCCACGTCGGCCAGATAGGTGTTCAGATAATTGTTGCTGGTGCGCTCGATGGTCTGCTCCTCGATATCGTAGTTGGCCCAGATCAGAAACGGCACCTTATAAAGCTGTTCCAGTTCTTCTCCTTCCAGATTCTCCGTCTTTGTGCCCAGAAGGGTATCGTAAAAGCTGTCCTCCAGATCCGGCTGATGGTCGCCGAAAAATACAATGACCGTCGGCTCATCCACCTTCTCAAAATAACGGATCAGCTTCTTTAACGCCTTATCGGACATCCGCACCATGTTCAGATACTGCTCCGCCTTGGAGTAGCCCGCCAGCGCGCCCTCAAGCTGCACCGAGTCGCCCGTCTCCAGCGTGCTTCCGTCGTAGCTGCCGTGGTTCTGCATGGTGACGTTGAACAGATAAAACGGAGAATCCTCTCCCTGCGCGTCCTCATACAGCTCGATGATCTTCTTGTAATCCGCCTTGTCCGTGATGTGGTAGTTGACCGTATCTGTGCCATCTGAAAAATCATCCGAGGTATAGAACCGGTCAAAGCCCATCAGCGGATAAATCTTATACCGGCTGTAGCCGGTCTTGTAATACGGATGAAGGGCGTAGAGCGGTCCGTACCCCTGCGCCTCCAGATTATAGGTCAGCCCTGCCGTCTTGCTGCGCAAAAACAGCTGATACGGCACCGAGTTATCCGGCAGAAACGCCATGGTATTGCCGGTGAGAAACTCAAACTCCGAGTTGGCCGTGTTGCCACCGAAGACGGAGGAATAGGTATATCCCTTGATCGTATTCTTTTTCAGGCTGCGGAAAAACGGCATGTAGTCATTGGTGATCTCCATATCGCCCACCGCCGCCAGATCAGCAAAGGACTCGTTCATGATAGCAATAATATTCGGCTTCTGCCCCTTCTTGCCGGACGAGGACTTCTTCCCTGCCTTGCTGCCGGAACTCTTCTGTCTGGCCGCATCCCGGTCTCCCTTCGTCTCGGCCGCGCTGACTTCCGGATGCGCCAGCAGATGCAGACTGTCGGACATGCCGTCAGAACTCTTCCATCCGGCGGAGGCAACAGCCGTGCCGGACAGCGATTCTTCGCTTGCCACGTAATCACTGGTGATCTCCTGCACAGCGTCCACAGAATATCCCTCCGGCTCCGTCACATGCAGGTAGCCGAAGGTCCGGATGGTAGTCAGCAGCGTGCCGTAGTAACGATACTTATACTGCGGGCGGTACACCCGGAAATCCACGCCGATATTCTCCAGGTAGTCGCTGAACACATAAACCTGACAGAATCCCATAAAGGCCACCGTAAACGCGGCGGCAAATGCTGTTCTCGCCTTCCAGCGAAACAGCCGGAACTTCTTAAGCTTGAATAAGAGCGCCAGAAGAACCAGGGCCAGCAGGAAAAACTCCGCTGTGTCCACGTCAATCTCCGGCTGGTATGTATTGGCCACCGAGAGGGCCGTAAAAAACGAATAGATATCCGAAGCGATAAAGGACATGCTCCTGAACACCGTCAGCTCATAATTCATGATGCCAAAAAACGCTGTGGCGACGATCATGGCGGCGGACGCGCCCCGGATGCTGTTAAAGATCAGCAGCAGGAACAGGTAGATCACATAGTAGATGACCAGATCCAGGAACAGGTACAGCGCCGGAATCTGATCGAGCGGTCCCCAGAACTGCATGTCATTGTAGATCTCCAGCCACAAAAAAGCAGCCAGCGGAGTCAGAAACGCTGCCGCCCAGCTGAGTCCCCTGTTCAGCTTCTCGCTAAAATGTACTTCTTTTACCGTGAGGAATACAAGAATGATCCATAATCCCCCGCAGATCGTAATGGAATCCGCATAAAATCTTCCGAAAAAGGTAGAAGCCGTCCCGTCATAATACAGATGCGGCTGCATGAGAAATGCCGCTGCCAGCAGCACTTCCAGAAAAATCAGAAACTTCCTGCCCAGCTTCTCCCCGAAAAACTTCCGTATACTCTGGGCCATTGCCTTTCCTTTGCTCATAAACCTCCACTCCATCTCCTCTGCCGGCTCTCCCTGCCGCAGCGGCGGCCGCCGGATCAACATTTACCTTATCTTTACAAATCGTTTTAAATATATCACACTTCTTTACAATGTCAATAAACAGATTCTGACGAAATTCTTGCAACAAAGCGGACGATTTACAGGCAAATTGCCTGCGGACAGCCTCGATACGCCGCATAAATGCGCGGTTTTCAGGCAAAAAGGTGCAGGAAAGAAAAAATCCCGCGGCAAAACGCCGCAGGAAAAATACACAGATAATTCATGTTTATGTCCGGAAAAACATATTATTTGCGAAAAACCAGGCGGCCATCTGCGCCCTGCCGGAAAACCGTCTCGATTCCAGCAGGCGGGCCACCTCGTCCCGGCTGTAGAGGCCGGGACGGATCCACTCATCGGCCTCCGTGTGCTCTGACGTCCCTTCCGGCAGTTCCCCGTCCACCTCGGCAAAAACCACCCAGGCAGAGGAGTCGCTTAAATCCGGCGCTGCGTAGGACGGCGGCAGAATCTGATGCACCCGGACAAGAGAAAGGCCGGTCTCCTCAAACAGTTCCCGCCGGGCACACTGTTCCACCGTCTCTCCTTCTTCCATGCGTCCGGCCGGCATATTGTACACAAAGTGGTTCACTCCCATGCGAAATTCCCGGCAGAGAAGAAGAGAGTCCCCCTTCCAGCCCACGATAACCACGCCGGTGGCCTGCTGCCCCAGCTGCCCGGGATCCTCATAGTCAAAATTGCTGACCGTCTCATATACCTTCTCTCCGCCCTCGGAATTGATATAATGGAGCGTATAATTTTTGAGAAAAGGGGTATCCCTCGTCTTTTTCATGGATGTGAGTACCGGAATCTGTCTCATACCTTCTCCTTTCCCGCGTCCGGCTCCATAGCCGCGGTTTCCCCGGACTTTCCTTCTCCCGCATCCGGCTCCATAGCCGCAGTTTCTCCGGACTTTCCTTCTCCTGCATCCGGCTGCGCAGCCGCAACTTTCCCGGACTCTCCTTCTCCTGCGTCCGGCTGTGCAGCCGCAACTTTCCCGGACTTCCCTTCTTTCTCGGTTTCTATGCGAAAAAATATATTCTGCTCGTACATTTTCTCTGAAAGGATATTGTGGTACAGCGCCTCCATGGCCCGCTCGGCCTCCTCTTCCCGCAGGCTGCCTCCCATGGTCAGAATCCGGAAAGGAACCGAAAATACCTTTGCCCGCACGGCGGTATCCAGCGCCCCGTTTCTAAGATAAAACCGAATCCGCCGCTCCTGCAGGTCCCGCTCTACGGCGTCTGCCGCCCGGGGTTCTTCCACCTCCAGGAAGATGCTCTCGCTCTCCTTTAAACTGTCCGTGAGGACGGAAAGAATCTCGCTGCCGGTGCCCCTTCCTCTGCCCTCTTCCATGACGGCAAAGTAGTCCAGCAGGAAAAAGTCCCCGCTCTTTAACAGGCAGGTGTAAGCCAGCAGTTCTCCGTTTTCATAGTAACCGTAAGGGAAATAATTCCCCTCCCGCACCGACTGCTCCATTATAGCAAACGGCTTCAGTTCATCCGCAGGGAAATGATTTCCCATGTGGGTGTCAAAAAGCCAGTGGAATTCATCCAGGTTCATTAATCTTTGTTCAATCATGTTCTGTCTCCTTATTTGTAGTCTTGTAATCTGTCCCCTTATCTGTAGTCTTATAATCTGTCTTTGCGCGGTCCGGCCGCAATCCGCTCCCGGCCTGCCGGTCCCTGCGCGGGCGCAGGTATTCTCATGAGGAGCTATGACACTTTCTGCTGAAAATCCGGCCGCTCTTTAATGGCGGCCGCCGCCCCCGCCGTGCCCGTCTGTCCCGCCGATGGATCCGCCGCCCCCGCCGCCGATGGAATCATGGTCGGTCTCGATGCGCACCCGGGTCCGGTGCGAGCGCAGGTAGATATCCGCGATCTGGTTCGTCTTGACGCCGCCCTCCGGCACATAGGTGGACCGGTCGGTGGTCACGCTTCCCTTATTGCTCAGCAGATTGACCGCCGCAAAAATGCCGGCCACCGCCAGCGCGATCAGCACAAGCCAGCCGTTCCCCACCCGGAAATGGAAGAGGTTCAGATTCTGCATCTCTGCCGCCGTCGTTTTAATCATGGTCTCGTATGCGCCGAACGGATCTTCATTGACCGTCTCATTGGTCCGGTCAATGATATACTGGATGGTACTGTCGCCAAGCTTCTCTGCCGCCTTTCCTGTGGTGCACAGCCAGCAGTAGCCGGTGGCCCAGTTGTCCACATAGATGACGCCGTCGCCGCCGGGGCCGTCCCAGCCGAACTTCTCTTCTTCATAATAATCCTGCGCAAAGTCCCTGATGGAATAGTAATCGTCCAGCTCCGGTTCCCGGACGGTCAGCAGGACGATATCAAGGCCGGTCATCTGCTCCCTGTCTGCGATGAGGCTCCGCAATTCTTCCTCTTCTTCCCCGCTGAGCACATCCGCCTGATCGAAGACTCTCTCGTCCGTCAGACACTCCGTGTTGGTCCGCTCTGTCCGGGATGCGTTGACTCCCTGAAACACGCCGTATTGCAGCAGCAGGCCCAGACCTCCCAGCACCAGTCCGGCAAGGAGCACGCCCAGCACGATCTTCTTGTACGTCTTATTCATTTACAGCACCTCCAGCAGATAAAACAACATTTTAAGGAAAAAGAAGGTGAGCGCAAACACGCCGGCGCTCATGCCAAACACCCGCGCCAGACTCACCGGAGGGCCGCCCGTCACCTTACCGGTCTGCCCGTTCACATAAAACGGATACTCTTTTCCATTGTAACGGTAAATGTATCTCCACACCGGAAGAAAAGCGTAATAGACGCCTTCCGTCTCATTCTTTTTCTCATCCACAAAGGGCCTGAGCATGGCATATCCCATGTTCTGCTCAGAAAGAAAGCTCTCAGAAAAGGCGTCGATCTTCTCCTCGGCCCTCGGCAGCAGCTCTTTACTGTCCTCCTCGAAGGTATCCGCCATAAATCCGGAAAGCACCCTGGGATTAAAATCCGAAAGCTCCGCATAGCGGTACGGCTCCATCAGGTCCATCATGGCATCATCCATCATCGTGGAGGCGTCCACCGGGACCTTGTCATAGCTCACCTCAAAATCCCGGACAATCCGGTATACCTTTGTCTCGGTCACCTCGTAGTCACCTTCCCGCCAGGTGCTGATCCGGTCGCCCTCTCCCTCAAAGTGGATGTGGCTGTGAAAGTCATACATCCAGTACGGCACATAGAGTCCCTCCATGGACTCCAGACTCGCCGCGGAACAGAAGTTGGACGGCAGAAAAAGCTTGTCGGCAAAGCTCTCCCGCAGCCGCTCGGCCGCCTGATGCTTCCCAAGCGCGAAGGGCAGGATCAGATGGGGCTTGTAATCCCCCTCCATCTTATCTTCCAGAATGTGAAAGGTCCCGCAGTAAGGGCACCGGCATGCCAGCGTATACTCCGTGGTATCAATCCGTCCGCCGCAGTTGCCGCACACGTGAAACTCTTTCTGCGGCATCGTCTCCTGACTCTCCTCGCTGCCGCAGCTCTCACAGACCATTTTCTTTTTGTCCGGATGATAAATGACATTTCCTCCACAGTTTTTACAGCGATAAAACATAATTTCCTCCCCGGATATCATATATCCTGTTCTCAGGCATAGGTTTATAATACATTTTCCGGCGCGTGCGCGCTTCCCGCAGGACTTCCGGCCGCGCCCGGTCCGATCGACAGGGAGAATACTCCCGCAAACGCCCATCTCATAAAGGAGGGATCTCTTGAAAAAATATATCACAATCCTCTGTCTGATTCTTTTGTTGATTCTGTCCCCTTATCATACCATAAAATCGCTGGCAGCGGAAACACCTTCGAATCTTTCTGCCAAAGCCGCCATTTTGATGGACGGGACGAACCAGCGGGTGCTCTTTGGCAAAAACGAGCGGGAGGAACTTCCCATGGCCAGCACCACCAAGATCATGACCTGTCTCTACGCCCTGGAACACGGGAACCTGAATGACATCGTCACATTTTCTGAAAATGCGGCCTCCGCTCCGAAGGTCCATCTGGGCGCCGCAGCCGGCAGCCAGTTTCTCCTGTCCGACCTGCTCTACGCTCTCATGCTGGAGTCCTACAATGACGCCGCCGTGGCCATCGCCGAACATATCGGCGGTTCCGTGGAGGAGTTCTGCGCCGCCATGACGGAGGAAGCCCGCGCCTTTGGCTGCTGGCAGACTTCCTTCGAGACGCCCAACGGTCTGGACAGCGACAATCATTATACCACCTGCTACGATCTGGCCATCCTCACCTGCCGTGCCCTCTCCAACGAGAATTTCCGCCGTATCATCCGGGAACCCTCCTACACCATCAAGGAAATTGGCAGCGGCACGGCTTACACCTTAAATAATAAAGACGCCTTCCTGACCTCCTATCCGGGCGCCATCGGCGTCAAGACCGGCTTCACCGGCAAGGCGGGCTACTGCTTCGTGGGCGCGGTGGAGACCGACGACCGGCTGCTCATCTCCGTAGTCCTCGGCAGCGGCTGGCCGCCCAACCGCAGCTACAAATGGAAGGATACCCGCAAACTCATGGATTACGGCATGGAAAATTATGAAAAGGTGACGCTGCGCCCGGGCGAAAAGGTCCCCGGTCAGCTCCCCGTCGCCCACGGGCAGGCTCTGATCTGCGACTGCGTTGTCCCGGAAAATGTATCGCTCCTTCTCAGGGAGGATGAAAAGGCGGTCTGCACCGCCGACATCCCTCCCCTCCTGGAAGCCCCCGTCCGAAAAGGCGACGTGATCGGCACCGTCACCCTCTCCATCGACGGCGAACTTTACCGCACCTACCCTGTCACCGCCGCCGCAACGGTGCGGCGCATCAACTACAGCTGGTGTTTCCGGCGGATAGTGCGAAAATATTTCTTCGGGTAAAACAACGGGGCGGAACCGCTGCATGGCGGCTCCGCCCCTCTTTTTGGCCCCGGCGCGAACCGGGGCTTTGTCTGTATTCCGGAGAACTCTGCTCTTCCGGATTATGATCTATATTACGGCTCCATACCCATCCGGTCTCTATCATCCGATGTCACGTGTTGTATGGCTCCATATCCATCCGCCTTCTAACGTCCGATCAGCGTATTGTACAGTTCTTCGTAACGTTTCTTTGAAACGCCCCAGGACAGATCTTTCTTCATGGCACGCTTGAGCATGTTGTTCCATACCTTCTTCTGCTCGAAGAAAATGTACTTGCTGTAGTTGATCACGTTGACCATATCGTCGCCGTTATAGTTGGTGAAGGAGAATCCGTCTCCCGTATCCTCGAACTCGTTGAGCGGCTGTACGGTATCCTTCAGACCGCCTGTCTCACGGACAATTGGAATCGTACCATAGCGGAAAGCGATGATCTGTGTCAGGCCGCAAGGCTCAAACAGAGACGGCATCAGGAATGCGTCCGCTGCCGCATATAACTTGTGAGCCAGGTCATCAGAATAAAGGATGTTGGCAGATACCTGGTTCGGATAACGATATGCGTAGTAACGGAACATATCCTCATAGCGCTGCTCACCGGTACCGATCACTACAAACTGCGTATTCTCGTCCACGATCCGCTCCATACCGTACTGAATCAGATCCAGACCTTTCTGGTCGGTCAGTCTGGAGATCAGTCCGATCAGATACTTATCCGGGTTCACCTCAAGGCCCAGCTCCTGCTGGAGTGCCGCCTTGTTGGCCGCCTTACCTTTCTTATAGTTTCTCACATCATAATTCTCATAGATCGCGCTGTCGGTCTTCGGATTATATGCAGTATAGTCAATACCGTTCACGATACCGAACAGACTCTGGTTCCTTGCGCTCAAAAGGCCGTCCAGTCCCTCGCCGTAGTAAGGCGTCTGGATCTCCTGCGCATATGTATTACTTACCGTCGTGATGAAGTCGGAATAAACGATGCCGCCCTTTAACATATTGGCGTCCTTCTTGTACTCCAGCTTGTCCGGTGTGAACAGGTAATCCGGCAGTCCGGAAAGACCCTTGATGGTCTTGATATCCCAGATACCCTGGAACCGGAGATTGTGGATGGTCATGATCGTCTTGATACCCCAGAAGAACGGATTGGCCGCAAACTCTGTCTTCAGATATACCGGGATCAGTCCGGTCTGCCAGTCGTGGCAGTGAATGATGTCCGGTTTAAAATCAACCACCGGAAGAATAGATAATACTGCTTTACAGAAGAAAATGTACTTCTCCACGTCCGTTCTGGTGTCCGCGTACGGCTTTTCCGCACCAAAATAGTCCAGATTGTCAATAAAATAGTAGGTGATGCCTTCATACTCATACTGCATGATACCCACGTGTGTATGCGGAACCATCGGGCCGGTTCCCATGTAAAAATGTGTCACATACTGGAAGGTGTTGCGGAACTTATCCGGAATTCCCCGGTAATTCGGCATGACCACTCTGACATCCCATTCATTCTTATCAAACTCTTTTGGTAATGCCCCCACAACGTCTGCAAGGCCTCCCGTTTTCATAAACGGAACGCACTCAGAAGCAGCAAATAAAATCTTCTTCATGGTAATCCTCCTCTAAAAAGCTTTCCC
>DXEQ01000102.1 GCA_019114885.1 Candidatus Anaerobutyricum stercoripullorum | reverse complement strand
CCACATATATTTCAGAATGAATCGCATTTTGAAACCCTTCATTTCCCGGATTCAGATAAATTCCCATCTCCCATCCCCCTTTCCTTCTCATCGTTCCACTTTGCATCACATAAAATACACTTTTCCCCAGTATACCACCGGAAAAATCCCGCCGCAAGAAGCATGTTAACTTTTGTTGCTTGCCTTTTTGGTCCTTACGGATATAATCAGAACCATCAAATGTGTCTTATGACACATAGACGCACTCTGATATATACAGATGTGCTGCCTGCGCAAAAAAACAAATAGGAGGTCATATTATGATCGAAGAAAATATTCGCCGTCTGCGAAAAAATGCAAAGATGAGTCAGGAGGATTTGGCTGAAAAACTTTCTGTTGTCAGACAGACTGTTTCCAAATGGGAGCGGGGTCTGTCGGTGCCCGACGCGGAGATGGTAATAAAGATAGCCGCTTTATTTGAAGTTCCGGTCAGCGAACTTCTAGGTATGGAAACATCATCTGCGGTCACAGTAAATTCCGGCAAAAAACAATCCATCAGGGAAAGCTCCGGCTCAGAGACTCCATCGGCTGCGACTGCTTCGGATGTTTCCATCAGGGAGCTGACCGAAAAGCTGGCACAACTCAACGAGCAACTGGCAGAAAAAAACAAAGCAGAACGCCGGATGAAGTCCGTGAATAAGAAACGGGGTTTGATTCTCCTGCTCTGCTTTGCTGCTGTGATTTTTTCTTTGAATATACCAAACCGGGCGCTGGGGGCCTGTGTGGTCGGCGCTTGTTCCATCGCCGCCCTGCTGATTCTCTACCGGAATCTTGCGCTCTTTACCAGCACGGCTTTAAACAAAATGCACACCCGAGCGCTGATCGCGACCACCTTTTTTAATATCGGCATGATCCTCGTGGTGATCGCAGTGACAGTTTTAAGCGAAACCGGCATCCTCACCCTTTCCGCCGGCGGTGAGAAAGTCTTTTCCTCGGCAGTCATTGTGATTCTCATCATTTTTTCCGGAATGATCTCTCCCCGGCTGCCTTTCAATCGGCATACGGGACTTCGTCTGCCATGGACAGTCCAGGACGAAGACACTTGGAATGTGGCGCACCGCATTCTCGGCATTACGGCATTGCCCGTTGCGCTCTGCTATATCGCCGCGTCTATCATTGCGGATGATCTGAAAACCGTTACTCTCTGCGCCGTGGTTTTCTGGGTCGGGCTTCCGGCTGTCCTTTCTTACATTTATTATTACCGGAAAATGCATGGTGATGTATCGTAAGAATCAAACAACCCCTCTCCCCTGCCATCCGGCGCCCACAGGTTCTTTCAGACTTTCAGTCTCTGTGAGCAGGCGTACCCGAGAGCAGCAGCACAGCTACATCATTTACGTTGGTACCGGTGGGGCCTGTCTTGATCAGACCGCCGCAGGCGTTCAGGGCTTCATAGGCATTGTTGTTCTCCAGTGTTTCATAGATATCGATGTCCCGCGCTGCAAGCACATCCATCGTGCTGCCGTCCACATAGCCGCCGGCGGCATCGGTCGGGCCGTCGGTGCCGTCACTGCCGATGCTGAACAGGGCGGCGTTTTCCATGCCGGCAAGTCCCAGGGCCGCTGAGAGCGCCAGTTCCTGATTACGCCCGCCTCTTCCTTTTCCTTTTAAATGTACCACCGTCTCGCCGCCGGCGATGAATGCCAGATTCTTCGTCGTGCCGGCGTGTGTCTTCGCGATGGCGGCAAGGAAGCTTCCGGCCTCTCTCGCCTCACAATTTAACTGGTCAGTGAGGATAACCGGTTCATATCCCAGTCGCAGACAGGCAGACGCTGCCGCCTGACACAGTTCTGTGACGCTGCCGCTGATGACGGATTCTACGTTAGAGAGACTTTTTGGCGTCTCTGTCTCCAGACAGTGGCGGGCTGCCGCGCTGATATGAAGATGATATTTTTCTACCAGATGAAGCGCTTCGGTGCAGGTACTGGTATCCGGGGCGGCGGGCCCGGAGGCAATCATATCCAGCGGATCACCGAGGATATCACTCAACACGATGCCAAACACTTTTGCCGGCGCGCAGTGGAGGGCAAACTTGCCGCCTTTCACCGCTGACAGCCGCTTGCGGATGGTGTTCATCTCCACGATATCCGCGCCGCAGGCCAGAAGCTGGGCTGTGATATCGGAAAGTTCCTCTTCCGGGATGAGAGGTTTTTCAAACAGTGCCGAACCGCCGCCGGACAGGAGAAACAGCACCGTATCTTCCGTCCGAAGGTTTTCCGTCATGGCAAGCACCCCCTCCGCTCCCCGGAAGGACCCTTCGTCCGGGACCGGATGCCCGGCCTCATAGCAGACCACGCCGGGAATCTCTCCTTGCACATGCACGTACTTTGTCAGGACAATTCCCTGATTTATCCGACTTTCAAGCACTTCTACCGCCGCGGCCGCCATCTGCCATGCCGCCTTGCCCACGGAGACAAGATAGATTCTGCCGTTCTCCTTCCCAAACAAATCGCTTTCGATTAGCGCCCGCTTTACCGCCTCATCGGGAAGCACCCGGTTT
Source organism: Candidatus Anaerobutyricum stercoripullorum (assembly GCA_019114885.1). Taxonomy (GTDB): domain Bacteria; phylum Bacillota; class Clostridia; order Lachnospirales; family Lachnospiraceae; genus Anaerobutyricum; species Anaerobutyricum stercoripullorum. Next base: position 169 of record DXEQ01000102.1, on the reverse strand, counting down.
ATGGACTCTTTTATGATCTGATTTGCATCCTGTCGTAAATTCATAACACGATCTCCTTCTATGAACAAAGGACGGCATGAAGTACTGCCGTCCTTAAAAGCTGCCCTGTATATTTACAGATGGTGTCTGTAATTCACCAGATTAATGGTTTTTCACAAACTCTGCGACT
>DXEQ01000101.1 GCA_019114885.1 Candidatus Anaerobutyricum stercoripullorum | reverse complement strand
TGGAATCATCCACGTTTTCACAGCATCATTTCTCCCTCATCTGTTAAAATCTACAGCTCCCTATGCCTTACAATCGCGTATATCATCCACATTATACCAATATACATAGCGATGTGAACCTATAAGGATGTATGTGACGTTGGTTTCCTGAATCCGCCCTCTGTCATCAAATCTGAAATTATCCCCGCCAAAACCAAGATAATAACTGATAAATCCTGACTTAAGCTCAGGCTTTACAGGAACTGTGTCATCGCCGCTGGAAGCAATATTTTCGTCCATCTTTACGTCGTAGATATTAATTGCCGGTTTTCTCCATGTTTTCATAATATCGTATTCCCCACTTATTGATTCTCTGATTTTCTGATCTTTTATGGTAATATATTATATCACGAATGCACCGAAAATGTACAAATTATTATAAAAAGTCATTTTTTTTACGCGAATCGCACACTTTACTGCATACTGCAGATTACAGTTCATCTTTCTTCGCTAATATAGCTTCAGCCGCCGCGCACGCCGGGCAATCACAATAAACCGCTCCTGCCGCTTTGATCTCTTTTGCATGAGCCGCAACTTCCTTCGCATGTTCTTCACCGAATACTTTTGCACCTGCGTCCGACTCTGCAAAAGCGATCAATGTATCGATAGGCATGATATCCTCTTCCAGTTCTGCGATCAGTGCCTTCGTCAGTTCGGCTTCTCTTTCTGTTCCCACTCCGTCGAGCCAGTTCTGAGCCGCTGTCTTAGCCTCTGCGCAGCAGGAAAACGCATTTATCATCTCATTCAGCTTTTCTGTCACAAATTTTTTCGTACTCTCTGTCATCGTTCTCCATCCTTTCAATACTATAGAAATTCCGAACGTACTTACTGATTATATCCGTTTCTTTATATCTTCATCAATATCTTTGGTCGGAGTGATGTATACGTCTCTGAGTCCTCCGCCGCTTACCTTCTCCAGATCTTCCAGATCGATCTCGTTGTTCTTTTTCTGTTCTTCTTTCTTTTCTTTTTCGCTCATGATCATTTTCCTTTCCTTTTTATTTCATTTGAAGCCGGCGCCGCCGTCTTTCGGATGCGCCGGCAGCTTCCATATAGTATTTCTTTCACAGATCAGCGTTTTTTTCTTCTGATAATCTCCTCTGCCGCAACGCATCCACTGCTTAAGATCAAAAGAATAACCCATACGGCAATCTGTGTCGTATCTCCTGTTTGAATAATATCCTGATCCGGCAGAGGACTGTCGTCCGAACCTGTGCCTGAACCCGTACCTGTTCCCGGTTTCTGAGATCCCGGATCTCCTTCCGGCTCCGTCTTACCTTTGGCAATTGTCACCTTCGCCTCGATCTCACGGAACATATCGCTTGTAAGCGTAAGTCCCGGTACGCGGTCATAGCTGTCCGCACCGTCCGAAAATTCTGTCTGATACGTTGCCGGCATCACGATACCGTGAAGCACAGTCGTGCCTTCTTTAAGGCCCAGCAGAAGATTGTCACTTGTCACCTCGGCTGTTTCCGGATCATCTGTATACCACTGCACTGTCATACCGTAGTTTTTAAATGTAGTATATTCATCGTATTTGAACTGGTCAGACTGGATATCCACCAGATCATCCAGGATCGCAACTTCACCGCTCTTGATGGATATGTCTTCTATGGACGCGCTCTCGATACTCTTAAAGCGCTCCCAGATATCCGCAGGTGTCGTCCTTACGATCTGACTTTCCAGGGTTGTATCGCCGGTTACAGCCTGCAGAGCCAGCGTCTCAGTCTTATTTCCGTACGCATCTTCTCCTTTCACAAACATATCATCGGAGATATCTATCGTTTTCGTCACCTCTGTCCTCTCACCAGGCGCCAGCTCCGGTATCTCCAGCTCGACCAGAGTGTTCTGATCTGCTCCTGGGACAATCTTCACTGTCCGCGCCGGAGAATTGATCATGAAACTGTTGACTGCGGTCACCCGGATCTCGGCCTGATCCCTGGACGTGCTCTGTGTTACACTGAATGTATCCAGCACTGCCTGGGCTGTGATCGTACCGGACAGTGTTTTTTCAGACACTGCGTTTTCTCCCTGAAGAAGTTCCGCCGTGATATTCCATTGCGCGCTTCCGTCCTTTGTCTCAGGAAGAGTGTACTCAAATCCGTACCCACTGTTTTCGCCGCTTCCAAGAGTGATATCCTTTTCCTCAAGAAGCACATTTCCGCTTTCGTCCTTCACTCTGAGCGTCAGGCCTTCCGCCGCGTCAAATCCGCTGTTCGCAATGTCCACGCTTCCTCTGACCGTCTCTCCCTCTTCAGGATTATCCATAGTAAGATCCGTAATCTGCGGATCTGCTTCCGGCATATAGGTCATACTTACAAGTGAAGTCGCGTTTTCATCCTGCAGCGTTGTCTCGTATCCTTCATTATCTCCGGCTTCGATTACCTGGTTCCCGTTCTTCTGGGCCATGATCATCAGGCTTCCGTCGTCCCGGATTGAGAAATCCAGATCTTTGTAATTTGCGTTAGGCGTGTCCGTAATCTGTACTCTGGACGTCCATGTGCCGGTATTTGTATCCAGTCTGCTGCCGTAAATCTGCGTCGTCGTCTCATAAGCCGAGCCGTCCGTTGCCTCTGCGCTCTGCGGATCAACGTCCTCTCTGAGGGAGGAGCTGCTCTCTGTCCAGAGTATATAGGCCTGTGAGCCGTCCGCCTGAATATCGTAGCTCGTGATGCCGCGTCCCGCGTCTGCAAGGCCGCTCTCCATCGCTTCCTGACCATCCTCATAAGCCGCGATCTCATAAGGCGGCGTATAGCCTCCGTCACGGCTCTTGTCTATATAGTAATATTCCTGTCCGTCGGAAGTCTCACCTTTGATATAGTGGTTTCCTCCGATCATCGCGCTTACATCCAGCATCCGGATCTTCGAGTCGGAGATCCACGTCAGGTAAGTCTCGTCCTCAGCCCTTGTCAGCTTCACATTGCTGTCCTCAACCGTATCGGACGTGATCATGATCGGGTGGGTAAATGTATTGTCTTTATAGTCATAAATCTGCATGTACACATCCCGGTCTGAGGATGTCTCAAGATTGCTGTCCGCATCCAGCGTGTAGGTGATCAGGCCCAGTCCGTTATATGTAACCGCGTCGCTGTCTACCACGGTCGGAGCGACGCGCTGTGCATCCTCTCCGAGCTCTGTCACCGTCGGATCTGCAGTCCAGAACCCGCCCTCATCAAGCTGTTCTTCCACCGATACCGCAGGCGCTGTTGCAAGGAAGTTCTGACCATACCACTGTTTCTCATAGCTTGCAAACTGCTCCTCGGTCATGATTCCGCCTGACATGATCGCCTCTTTCTCTTCTTCTGTGTAGGTCTGTCTCCAGCAGTCGTTGTCAAAGTCATAGTACATATAGGCCATGACGCTATATGGATTCAGGGCGTCTCCGAGCACCCCGTTCTCACTTTCAGTGCGCTCGTACTCATTCTTTGAGTAATAGAGCAGCATCCTCTCCTGACCGTCCGCCTGATAGTAAGTGATACTGGGCTGCACGTCTCCCGTCAGATCTCCTTCGATCGTTCCGTTTTCATTCACAGTGCCCGTAGTCTTCGTAGCTTCCTTCACCTCGCCGAAAGTCAGGCTGTCCTTGTCAAAGAGAGCTGTATGGATATTCCTGGATTCCAGAACGTCGATTGCGTCTGCGTCCTCGTCGAACTCACGGTCCGCCGTAGACCACGCCACCATAACGCCTCTGTTCCCCAGATCTGCAACAGACGGTGAGTCATCCAATGTTCCGTCATTCTCAATAATCTGAGGCTCTTCCCATGTACCTCCTCTATATACCGTATAATAAAGCGCCGTGCTGTTCACCGAATTTCTTTCCGGAACCGCATCCAGATAAACCGCCAGCACATTTCCATCGCCCAGATCTGTAAACTGAACGTCCGGATACTGGTACACACCGGTCATGAGCACCTGCTCATTAAACGTCGTTCTTGCTCTTGACAGAGCGTTGGCCGCTGCCGGTACCTGCCCCCATCCTGAACGGTTCTCAAGGTATTCCCTCTCGTCCAGCTCCATGCTTTCCACCGGCGAATAAAGCTGGGAATCCATACTGAGCGCGTTGGCAACCGCCATTGTTCTTGCTTTCGCATCTCCTCCTCCCAGATCTATCTCGGAGGTTCCCAGATCCCATCTTGACTTAAAGCTGAAGATCTTGACAAAAATACCTCCGTTAATCTTCAGCACCTGGCTGTCCGCCAGCGTCGGATCTGTATAGTAGAGCAGATCGAACAACGCCGATACGTCTGCCCCTACCGTAGTTGAGATCAGGCTGATCCCGACCTCGCCGGTAAGTCCGAGCCGCGGCGTCACATGGAAGGCTCCAAAGAAGTCGAACTGCCTGTCGGCATCGTCCATATCGCTGTCAAAAATATCAATCTTCTGATTTCCGTTTTCGTCCTCGCTGCTTTCCGCAGTCAGATAATATCTCCTGTCCTTTCTGCTGGATACACTCATAACAGACTCCACCGGGTTGCCGTTCTCATCACTGCCGATTCCCACGTCAATGGTCAGGATCAGATCAATTCCCACCGGAGTTGCATAGGTGATCCGTGTCGATGCGTTCGCCGCAACCGCTGCAGACACTACCATGTCCTGATAATACCAGTCCTGAACCTGATCGTCATACCGCAGATGGATCACAAGAGAGAACGAAGTTTCAAGAGACGCGTTAAAGGCAAGGGTTGTACTTCCTTTCTTCTTTTCATCATTTTCCTTTACTGTCTCATCATAGGTTTTCTTTGCCTCGTCCGCTTCCTTCTGGGCGGCATCAATCTTCTCCTGCTGTTTTGCCAGGTCTTTAGCTGTGGTGTCTTTTTTCTTTTCCAGATCTTTCAGCTTTTTCTTCTCGTCTGCAAGCGTCTTCTCCGCCTCGCCCATCTGCTGTGCTCTTGCGGTCACTCCGGTCAGTTCCTTAGTGACGTCGTTGTTCAGCACTCTGTCTTTAGACAAGTCAAATCCGAAAGTGATCGCCTTAACTGTCTCTGTCTCCTGCACCGTCTGGCCCTCGGCATTCGTATATTCTTCCAGGACTTCTTCCCCGGTCAGGACGTTGTCTCCGCTGTCAAAGTCTCCCGACCATCCGAAGTCAAAGAGCGAGTTCAGCGCTCCGAGGAACCCTGCCGCTCCAGAAGAGAATGAAAAGCTGTTGATAAAGCTCATCGTTCCAAGCGCCCGCTTCAAAGAGATACCGGTAGGCTGTTCATAGTAGGAAAATCCATTCTGATCCACGAACTGGACCGTCATGGTCATCCCGGCCTCCAATCCCAAATCCTTCGGGTTGAACTCGAAGCGGAAGATACCTGTATTCTTAACCGTAGTTTCCTCACCGTCCGGTCCGGTCACCGTCTGCGGCGTCTGCTTCACTGTAAGGACTGTGCTGCTGACCGCGCCGTCCGCCGTGTAGAATCGAAGGATCGCCTTGTCCGGCCGCACTGATCCCTCTTCCGAAACCGCCTTCATTTCCAGCACATAATCGTGGTCGCCGTTGGACATATCCAGATAGTTGACACTTGTAAGGCTGCCGTCTTCTTCCTTTATGCTGACTTTCGCCGAGTCTTTCTGGACAAAGATCGGATAATTCCCGGGGAGCGTCACATCTTTCGCGACATTCGGGTTCTGTGTAAAGGTGTAGGTATTTCCGTTATACATAACGTTCACGTTCAGGTAATCGCTTATCTCCCAGCCCCATCTTTCCATATAATAATATCCGTCCGTCCTGGCGTCCGCATTGCCGGGGCCTTTATCCTTATTCTGCCCGGTCACTGCCGTCTGGTCGTCCGCTGTGACTGTAGCATTCGGCAGGGGATCCTCGCTGGTTTTCCCTGAAAAAATCTCTTCCATCTTGATTTTGACCGTACCCTGCAGGATTCCTGTTGTGTCCGTCTCGATCGTCTGGAAATCATAGGTCAGAAGCGTATCCGGGCGACGCACATTAAAGACCAGCGTATTCGACGTCGTACTGCCAAGCAGTCCGTAGCTTCCAAGGGCGTTCAGTTCCTCATCATCGATCCTGCCGTCGTCGTTTACATCACCTG
>DXEQ01000100.1 GCA_019114885.1 Candidatus Anaerobutyricum stercoripullorum | reverse complement strand
TGCGGCTTACGGACTGCATCATCACCACCGGGTCTGACGCATGGAATCCGCAGGCGATATTCGCCGAGGAAATGAGGGGGATGATCTTCTCATCCATCCCGAGGGTATAGCGTCCGAAGCTCTCCCCCAGGTCGCTGTTTAAATCTACTTTATACATTTCATTCCCTTCTTTCTTACATGATATCCGGATCAGTCCAGCCTCAGCATCCGCTGGATGAACCCGGTGTCCGCCCTGCCTTCGCAGAACTCCGGATTGCGCATGATCTGGAACTGGAAGTCCAGGTTCGTCTCCACGCCGAGGATCACCATCTCATCCAGGGCGGAGCGCATCTTTTGGATCGCCGCGTTCCGGTCCGGTGCATGGACGATGACCTTGGCAATCATGGAATCATATTCCGACGGGATGCGGTATCCGGTGTAGAGCGCCGTATCCACGCGCACGCCGTTGCCAGCCGGCAGATGCAGGTGTTTCACCACGCCGGGGCTTGGCATAAAGTTCTTCTCCGGAATCTCCGCATTGATGCGGCACTCGATGGCATGACCGCGCAGCCGGATGCCCTCCTGGTTGAAGCTCAACGGCTCCCCCATGGCAACACGTATCTGTTCGATGATCAGGTCCGTACCCGTCACCATCTCCGTCACGCCGTGCTCCACCTGGATTCGCGTGTTCATCTCCATAAAATAATACGAGCCCTTCGTGTCGAGGATGAACTCAACCGTTCCCGCATTCGTGTAGTTCACGGTTCTGGCAGCCAGCACTGCATCGCGGTTCATGGCATTTCGTATCTCATCGTTGATTGCCGGCGAAGGCGACTCCTCGATGAGCTTCTGATGGTTTCTCTGGACCGAACAGTCACGCTCGCCCAGCGCCACCACGTTGCCGAACTTGTCCGCCATAATCTGAATCTCCACATGGCGCGGGTTCTCGATGAACCGCTCGATGTACATGGTGTCGTCCCCGAAAGCGTTTGCCGACTCCCGCTGGGCCATGTTGAACTGGAACTCAAACTCGTCCGCGGTCTTCGCCACGCGCATGCCCTTGCCGCCGCCTCCGGACGACGCCTTGATCATCACCGGATAGCCGATCTCTTCTGCCAGCTTAATGCCGGTTTCCGCATCGTACACCGGTTCTTTTGTACCCGGCACGACCGGCACGCCTGCATCCATCATGGTCTTGCGGGCATGGGATTTATTGCCCATGCTGTCGATAACTTCCGCCTTCGGTCCGATAAAAGTGATCCCGTTCTTCTCACAGAGACGGACAAAATCCGCATTCTCGGAGAGGAAGCCGAATCCCGGATGGATGGCGTCCGCACCCATATTCAGGGCGGCGGTCACGATGCGCTCCATATTGAGGTAGCTGTTCTTCGCCGGTCCCTCGCCGATGCAGATCCGCTGGTCGGCCAGCTGGACATGGAGGCTGTCCTTATCCTCTTTTGAGTAAACCGCCACACTGCGTATCCCCATATTCCGGCAGGCACGGATGATACGCACTGCAATCTCACCGCGGTTTGCAATCAATATTTTCTGAAACATCAGCGCCCCTCCTTAATCTGAAAGTTTTTTCACTTTGAAGAGTGGCTGTCCGTACTCGACTTTCTGCTCGTTGCTGACAAGGACTGCCTCAATCTCGCAGTCGTAGTCGCTCTCAATCTCGTTCATCAGTTTCATGGCCTCGAGGATGCACACGGTCTGTCCCGCCTTCACCACATCGCCCACTTTGACAAATGCGGGCGCATCCGGTGCCGGCGCCGAGTAAAACGTGCCCACGATGGGGGAGATGATGTAGTTCTCTTCCACCGTCTCCTCCGCCGGGCTCTCTGTTTTCACGACAGTAAGAGGCGCTCCCGGCTCCCCTGCGGTCCCCCTGCGGCTCATCTTAATCTTCGTATCGCCCTCCTGGATGGAAAACTCCAGCATCGAGGACTTCTCAATAATATTTACCAGTTTTTCGATATTTCCCAAATCCATAACGGTCACTCCTATCTTTTACTACTGAAACAGCTTACCCAGGCGTTTCGCCACCAGACGGCAGTCCAGCACTTCTTTGCACGGCTTGTAGATGCGTCTGCGGAACTCATTCATCTCCGCCACCTCGTCGAGCAGGAGCTGCTGCGCCTCCTCCACGGTCACTGCGGCGAAGCGGACCTTATTGTCTGTCCGGCACTGGCCCAGTTTCGGGATGTCCACAGATATCACGGTGGCGATCTTGGCATATCCGCCGGTGGTCTGCCGGTCGGACAGCAGGATGATTGGCTTGCCGTGGCTGGGCACCTGCACAGAGCCGAAGGCAATGCCGTCGGAAATGATGTCCGCCGTGTTCTTATATGCGATGAAAGGTCCTTCCAGACGGCAGCCCATCCGGTCAAACTCGCTGGTCACAGTGTATTCCGAATTCAGGAATGTCTCCATCCCCGCAGCGGTGAACACATCGGTCTGCGGTCCCATGACCACGCGGAGCGTCACTTCATCATAGTCATATTCGTCCAGGTCCAGGCTCCTCGAGAGGAAATACGGCAGATACCTCCGCTTGATGCGGAAGCCGATGTAGTCATCCTCCTTCAGCCTGCGCCCTTTGAACCCGCCGATGCCGCACTTGATATTGGTCGAGCGGCTGCCCATGACGACCGGAATGTCCAGATAGCTGGAAAATGCAATATATCCCCGGCTTCCGGTCCGGCATCCGGCGAAATCCAGGACATCGCCTTTGTGCATATAGAGCGCTGTATACATTTTCACTGGTTTCTTATTGACGCGGGGCTGGAAATCCCCTCCCGTGATGGCGATGATGGTCTCCGAGGTAAACTCCAGGCTCGGTCCCATCAGGGTGAACTCCAGGACCGCCTCATTCTCGGGATTGTCCAGGAGCAGGTTGGCAATCTTGAACGACCGCACGTCCATGACTCCGGATACGCTGAACCCCTGGCTCTGATAGCCGGTCCGCCCCAGGTCCTGCACAGTCGTCAGCATCCCGCCTTTTAATACGCGGATTCCCATCAGCCCACCTCCTTCCGGTGGATGGTGCATGTATAGACGCCTTCGTCCACCTGCTTTTTGATATCCAGATATTCCGCCTCCGATACCGGGATAAAGCGGATATAATCCCCCGCCTCAAAGAGGATGGGCACCTCCCGGTCCGGGTCGTAAGTCTTCACCGGCGTCATGCCGAGAAGCTGCCATCCGCCGGGAGAATCCAGCGGGTAAATGCCCGTCTGGGAGCCGCCGATCCCCACGCTTCCCGCAGGGATGCGGATGCGCGGATTGGCAAGCCGGGGCGTGTGGATGCGCTCATCCAGCCCGCCCAGATAGGAAAAACCGGGAAGGAATCCCAGCATATAGATGAGGTAGTCCTTGCCGCTGTGGATGTTTACCACTTCCTCCACGGAAAGTCCGGCATGGTCCGCGATGCCCGGAAGGTCCGGACCGTATTCCCCGCCGTAGCATACCGGAATCTCGAAAATCCTTGCCGCGGAGGCCTCCCCGCTGATTTCCAGCTTCAGGAGTTTTTCCAGGCGGCTTTTCAGCCCGGCATAGCTGATGACACGCGGGTCATAATTGATCAGCAGAGAGGCGAACGCCGGTATCATATCCGTGACCCCCTCGATCTGCTGCGCCTTAATCATGCGCACCACCGCCGTAATCTGTCCGTTGATATCCGGCGATATCTTCTGCTCGAACCGGATGAGCAGCGAGGAATCTCCCGCAGTATAAATCATAATATCGCTCATTTATCATCTCCTGCCTTTCACAAGATGCACATCATTCCTACAGAAGTTTGCCCAGGTTTGAACCAAATGTTGTAATTCCCAGATATGCAGATGCGATCACCACGATGATGCCGAGAATCAGAAGCCAGGTCGGATGCTTGTAATCCTCGCCCATGATGGATTTCTTCTTCGATGCGATGAGGCATACGCCCAGCGTGATCGGAAGGATCAGACCGTTCACCGCGCCCGCCAGAACCAGCAGGACGGCCGGCTGTTCAAAGACTGCCATCACAACCGTACTCAGAGCGATAAAGCCGACGATGACTGCATTCTCATGCTTCTCAATGCTCTTGTGGAATGTCTTCAGGAAGGACACGGAAGTATATGCACATCCCACGATGGATGTAAGCGCCGCACACAGGAGCACCAGACCGAAGAAGCGGTAGCCGATCTCACCCGCGCCGATGAGGAATGCGTCCGCTGCCGGGTTGTCCTGATCCAGCGTATGGGCCGCGGAAGTCGCCGTCTCCACAACAACGCCCAGCACTGCCAGGAACAGGAACACACGGACAATGGTCGCGATGCCGATTCCCATAACCGAGCTCCGGTTGATCTCTTTTAAGTTTTCTTTCTTTGTAATGCCCGCATCGATCAGACGGTGCGCGCCGGAGAAGGTAATGTATCCGCCTACCGTGCCGCCCAGCAGGGTCAGGATCGCCGTACCGAGGTCATCCATCGGAGCAGTCGGCATGACCGTCTCTTTCAGCGCAAGACCTACCGGCGGTCGAACGATGACGATCACCACGAAGATCACGACGATCATAATGCCGCCCAGAATCTTCGTCAGCGTATCCATAGCATTCAGCGCGTTCTTCATCAGGAAGATCGCAATCGCAAGACCTCCGGCGATAAAGTATCCCGCCATCTCCGGGATACCAAGCAGGGTATTGAATCCAAGGGCGCCTCCGCCCACATTTCCGATGTTAAATACCAGTCCGCCTGCAACGACGAGGAACGCCACCACGTATCCCAGTCCGGGAAGGACCCTGTTCGCCACGTCCTGCCCCCTCATGCCGGACACGCAGAGCACACGCCATACGTTGAGCTGCACGATCGCGGACAGGATGACCGAAATCAGGATAACAAATCCGAAACTCGCCTTCAGGTCTCCTGTAAACTGCCCTGTCTGTGTAAGGAATCCCGGTCCGATCGCGGACGTCGCCATGAGGAAGGCGGCGCCGATCAGGACGCTGAGACTCTTTTTGTTGTTTTTCTCCATTTTGTATCTCATCCTTTCATTGATAGTCTAATAGATAGATTATACCGAAAGAATGAGATTTGGGCAAACCTTTTTTTACGCCGTCGTCTCTCTCCTTATGAGGATCGGCGGGATCACCCTGTGCACCGGCTCCATCGGCTGCGGCCGCCTCTTCTTCCGCTCTTCCATCCGGGCGGACAGGATCTCCATCGCCTCATTCGCGATCACGGATATCTGCTGTCCCACCGTGCTGGTCGGGATGACCGCCTCCCGGGAGATGGGCGAATCGTCAAAACCGATGATCTGCCAGCTGTCCGGCAGTTCCCCGTATTTCCGGAGAAGGACGTTCAAAAGGACATTGGCATGGGTATCGTTCGGCATGAATATCCCCTTTTTCTGGTCCGGATACCGTTTCTCCAGGTCGCTGACCAGCTTTACAATACCGCTCTTATTTTCCTCAAATGTATTTCCCATGTCCGCGTAGATTATTTCATATCGAAGACCTTTTTCCCGACAGGCGTCCTCGAACCCCCGGGTACGGCCGGCTGCCGGCACTTCGTCCGGCAGTTTTGCATTCATGTGAATCAGGATATCGCAGCCGCTTTTCTTCAGAAGGCTCGCGGCCTGCACGCCTCCCATGTAGTTGTCCGTATTGACGCTGGAGATGTACTTGTCCTCCCGTTCAATCCCGACCACCGGCACATCGTATGCCGCCAGTTCTTCTGACGGGATCGTGGGGCTTAAGACAATCATACCTTCTATATTGTAGGCGAGCAGTTCTTCGATATAGTTCCGTTCCACATCCGCCTTTGAATTGCCCGCAAACACCAGGAACTTGTACCCGTACTTTTCATAAGTAGCAAGAATCTGATTGAGCATCTCTGAATAATAATGCATATAGAGATTGGGGATGATGATGCCTACGAACTCGGTCTTTCCGCTGGCCAGAATTCGCCCCACCTTATTTTCCCTGTAATCAAGCGCATCCAGCGCATCCGCGATCTTCTGCTGATTCTCAAGCGTCAGGGAATCCGGATTATTAAAATACCTGGAAACGGTTGTCTTTGAAAATCCGGTATACTTTGCAATATCCGCAAATGTTACTTTTTTTGTCTTCATAATTCCTTCCGTCCTCTGTGATTGCTGTATCTGCCGCTGCAAAAAGCCGCAAAACTTCTGTCACGCTTCTGCCGCCACAAATACAGTATATCAGATGAAGTCGCGTAAAATCAATGAAGTAACCGGTAACAAAACCGGTTTTGTAAATATTATACAGAAACCTGCTTCTGAAAATGTGACATTTGCCGAAACTGTTTTTTTCTGTTGACTTTCTCTTTCTCCAGGTCTATGATTGCATTAAAGGAACCGGTTACTTTACCGGTTACGAGCTTACCTTTCATCATATATAATATCAATCAAACGAAAAAGGAGGAGATGGAATTGAAAAAGCAATTACTGTACCTGACCGCAATGCTCCTCGCCTTCTCTGCCGCCGGTCTCACCGGCTGCCGGCAGAAAGACCCCGCTCCCGGCGACATCGCCGGATACGATGAAGGCGAAGAGTATCTCTCAATCTGGGTACACTCCATCGAGGATACGGAGGAGGGACAGGCTTACAAAGAATCCGTAGAGACATTTAATGAGGCGTATGACGGCAGATACTTTGCGGACATCGAGTTTGTTCCACGAAATGACAGCGGCGGCGGATATTCCGACAAGGTCAATGCCTCTGTCATGGCAGGCGGCCTGCCGGATGTACTGACCGTGGACGGACCGAATATCTCGGCTTACGCGGCGAACGGGATCATCCAACCGCTGGCGGATCTGACCGAAGAGGAGGAAAATGGATATCTTCCTTCTATTATCGAACAGGGCACCGTAAATGATGAGCTCTACGCTCTGGGTGTAATGGAATCCAGCGTAGGCCTCTACTACAACAAAGACATCCTGGAAGAAGCCGGCATCGAGGTTCCGGATGCGGACCATCCCTGGACCTGGTCGGAATTCACGGACATCCTGGAAGAACTGAAGCCCCTGATGGACGAGAAAGACGGTTATCCGCTGGATATGACATTCCCCGTGGGCGAGACGAGCATCTACTACTTCGCTCCCTTCGTCTGGTCGGACGGCGGCGAGCTGGTCAGCGATGACGGGCTGACCGTGGACGGCTATTTTAATTCGGAACAGACAGCGGACGCCATGAACTACTTCCGCTCCATTGTGGAAAATGAATACATGTCCGAGGCGCCCATCGACCATCTCTTCGAAAGCGGCCGGGCGGCATTCAAGTTCGACGGCGCCTGGGAAGTAAACACCGTCTACACCAGCTACCCGGACATCAACCTCGGCGTGGCGCCCTATGTCGTCAGCGACAACTGGGACGGCGGCACCTACACCCCCACCGGCTCCTGGGCTTTCGCGGCATCCTCGGAGACAGAGGACATCGAGGGCGCGACCGAGCTGGTCAAATGGATGAGCGGGGCAGAAAGCGGCATCCGCATCTGGGAGATGGCAAAAAGCTTCCCGTCCACCTACGAGGCATTTGAAAACATCGATGTGTTCCAAACAGATGAGAACTACGCGGCGCTCTATAATCAGCTGAGCACCTACGGCCATCCGAGGCCGAAGACGCCGGTCTACCCGCAGGTGAGCACCTCTTTCCAGGAAGTGCTGGAAAGCGTGGCGCTTGGCGGCAAAGACACACAGGCAGAACTTGACAAAGCCGTAGACCGGATCGATCAGAAACTGGAACGTTATACGAGGGAATAAATTATGAAGAGAAAAAATTCAATCATGGGAATGGCGTTTTTCGGACCTGCGCTTGTGCTGCTGACCCTGTTCTTATTCCTGCCGATGCTGCTCACGTTCGGATTCAGCTTTACCGACTACTTCGCGCTGAACCCGGAGCTGACGCACTTCGTGGGACTGGAAAACTACATCAATATCTTTCAGGATGAGCTGTTCGTACAGTCCTTCCTGAACACCGTAAAATTCGTGATCATCATCGTACCGCTGCAGTGCGGCGGCGCCCTTCTCCTGGCGCTTGCCATCAACAAATGCGCCCACTGCAAGAAGTATTTCAAGGTTGCCTTCTTCGTGCCGGTGGTCATGTCCCTGGCAGTCGTATCCACCCTGTGGATGCAGATTTACAGCCCGGAAGGCATCCTCAACACCCTGCTGGCGAATGTGGGGATCGACACCCAGCCGTTCATCCACAGCGCGGACCAGGCGCTGCCGTCCATCGCCATCATGAGCGTATGGCAGGGCGTGGGCTACCAGATGATCATTTTCCTGGGCGGCCTGCAGAACATCAATCCCGCCCTCTATGAAGCGGCGGAAATGGACCACGCCAGCGGATGGCAGAAGTTCAAAGACATCACGCTTCCGGAGCTGAAGCCGCTGTGCATCTTCGTATTCATCACCGTCACCATCGGCGCATTCCGGATGCTGGTACAGCCCATGGTCATGACCGGAGGCGGCCCGGACCACTCCACCTACACGATCGTATACGACATTTACGAGACCGGCACGGTCAACTGGGAGATGGGACTTGCGTCCACCATGGCGATCGTATTCACCATCTTCGTCGTGATCCTGACGATCATACAGAACACATTGACAAAAGACAGGGAGGGAAGGAAACATGTTCACAAAAAAGCAAAAACGAATTAACTGGATCCTGGTGGCCGTACTGCTTGTGCTCTCCGTCTTCTTCCTCTTCCCGGTCATCTGGATGCTGGCCAACTCCTTTAAACCTGATGCGGCCATCACCGCGGACATGAACACCATCGCAGCGTTCATCCCGCCGGCATTAAACGGAAATTTCCTTGACAACTATGTGTCCATCATCACGGATACGAATTTCTTAAGATACATGGGGAACACACTCCTCTACGCGGCGATCCTGATCGTCCTGAGCATCGTTGTAAACGGACTTGCCGGATATGCGCTGGCCAAGATCAGATTCCCGTTCCGTGATCAGTGGCTCATGATCATCATCATGCTGCTCATCGTGCCGACAGAGACGGTCATCACCATCCATTTCCTGATCATCGCCAAAGCCGGCCTGTTAAATACGATCGTAGGCTACATCCTGCCGCTGATCGTCAACCCGTTCAATATCTTCCTCTTCCGCCAGGTGTTCGTAAGCCTGCCGGACGATGTGTACGAGGCGGCGCAGCTTGACCACTGCGGCCCGGTGAAATATTTCTTCACCATGGTGCTGCCCATGTCAAAAACCGTCGTGGCAACCGTCAGCGTATTCACATTCCTGAATGTATGGAACGATTACCTCTGGCCGTCGCTTGTATTTACATCAAGCGACCTGCTGACCGCACAGATCGGTCTGAACTCCATCACCTCCAACGAGAACACGACGATGGGACAGACGCTGGCAGTCATCACACTTGTAACAATACCGGTCATCATCATCTACTCCCTGTTCTCCAAACAGATCGTAGAAGGTGTAACTTCAACAGGATCAAAGGAAGGATAATAAAATGAGCTTTATAGAATTCAAAAACGTATGTAAGAAATATCCGGGTTCAGATAAAAATACCGTAGACAACTTCAACCTTGACATTGAAGAGAAAGAATTTATCGCCTTTGTCGGCCCGTCCGGCTGCGGTAAATCCACAACCCTGCGCATGATGGCGGGATTCGAGGAGATCACCGGCGGTGAGCTCTATATCGATGGAAAGAAAGTCAACGAAGTCGCGCCACGCGACCGCGGCATCTCCATGGTGTTCCAGAACTACGCCCTCTACCCGCACATGACGGTAGAGAAAAATATCGGCTACGGCCTGAAGAATATGAAAATGCCGGCGGACCAGATCAAAAAGAAAGTGGACTGGGCCATCAACATCCTCGGTCTTGAGGAATACCGCTACCGCAAACCGAAGAACCTTTCCGGCGGCCAGCGCCAGAGAGTCGCCCTGGGACGTGCCATCGTCAAGAACTCCAAAGTATTCCTTATGGACGAGCCGCTCTCCAACCTGGACGCCAAACTCCGCGTCAGCATGAGGACCGAGATCAGCAAGCTCCACCGCCAGATCGGAGCGACCACGATCTACGTTACCCACGACCAGGTGGAGGCCATGACCATGGCGGACCGCATCGTCATCATGAAAGACGGCGTGATCCAGCAGGTCGGGAAGCCAATGGAGCTCTACGATCATCCGGTAAACCAGTTCGTGGCCGGATTCATCGGTTCCCCGCAGATGAACTTCTTCAATGTGACGGTTGACGGCGGCACCGTGAAGTTCAGCGACGGAAATACGATCGCCCTGTCAGAAGGCATGCAGAAGAAGCTGAACGGCCGTACAGGCGAAATGATCCTCGGCATCCGCGGCGAAGACATCAAGCTGGACGCCCAGAACATGGACCTCAACAAAGACAACGCACAGAGCGCGGTCATCACTGACACCGAAGTGATGGGAAATGAAAACAACCTGTACTTCTCCTTCGGCGGCGCCCAGGCGGTTGCCCGGGTTTCCAAATACGAGATCAGCCAGATCGGAGACACCATCCACTTCGTATTCATGCCGTCAAAGATGCATTTCTTTGACAGGGAGACAGGTGTAAATTACACGGAATTGTAAGCAGCGTATCCCGTCAGGATACACCTGTGAGCAGAAACAGATTATGATTATGGAGGCAGTATGAAAACACAGTCATTACATTTAAAAGCGCCGGACAACTGGGTCAATGACCCGAACGGCTTTATATACTACAATGGATACTACCACCTTTTCTATCAGTATTTCCCCTATGGTCCCCGCTGGGGGACCATGCACTGGGGACATGCCGTAAGCCGGGACCTGGTCACATGGGAGCATAAGGGCCTTGCCCTCTACCCCACCACCCGGGCGGATCAGAACGGCTGCT
>DXEQ01000010.1 GCA_019114885.1 Candidatus Anaerobutyricum stercoripullorum | reverse complement strand
CGCTCTCGAAGATGACCGGTTACCGTGTTCTGGCCATCAACCGGGGCGAAAAAGAAAAGTTTCTCACGGTAAAGGTGGAAGCGCCGGACGCGCAGATCTTAAGCGCTCTGTGCAGGACCATGATCCGGCGGGAGGACAGCCCGGTATCGGCCGTGTTAAAAGACGCCATTGTGGACGGATATAACCGGCTGATCGCTCCGGCCATCGAGAGGGATATCCGGAACGAATTGACGGAGAAAGCGCAGAGCGGCGCCATCAACGTCTTTGGCCGGAATCTGAAACAGCTTCTGATGCAGCCGCCCATCAAAGGACAGACCGTATTAGGATGGGACCCTGCTTTCCGGACCGGTTGTAAGCTGGCGGTGGTGGATGCCATGGGAAAGGTACTGGACACCGTGGTGGTGTATCCGACCGCTCCCCAGTGTAAGGTGGCGGAGGCGAAGAAAACGGTACACGATCTGATCAGAAAGTATCATGTCACCCTCATCAGCGTGGGCAACGGGACGGCGTCCCGGGAATCCGAGCAGGTGATCACGGAGCTTTTAAAGGAGATTCCGGAGAAGGTATCCTATGTGATCGTCAACGAGGCCGGCGCGTCAGTGTACTCAGCCAGCAAGCTGGCCACGGAGGAGTTCCCGGAGTTTGACGTGGGACAGCGCAGCGCCGCCTCCATCGCCAGAAGACTGCAGGACCCGCTGGCGGAGCTGGTCAAGATCGAGCCGAAAGCCATCGGTGTGGGACAGTACCAGCATGACATGAACCAGAAGAAGCTGGAGGAGACTCTGCACGGCGTGGTGGAAGACTGTGTGAACAGGGTGGGCGTGGATCTGAACACGGCATCTTTCTCCCTCCTGTCGTACATTTCCGGAATAAGCAGGACCGTGGCTAAAAATATCGTGGCATACCGGGAGGCCAACGGTCGGTTCCACACCAGAGAAGAACTGAAAAAGGTGCCGAAGCTGGGGCCGAAGGCATTCCTGCAGTGCGCCGGTTTCCTGCGGATTCCGGGCGGGGACAATCCTCTGGATAACACCGGAGTGCATCCGGAATCGTATGAGGCGGCCGGCAGACTTCTCTCCCGCATGGGATATGAGAAGACGCAGATCGGGGAGAAGGGAGGCTGTCACCTGAAAAAACAGATCAGGGACATGGACGCCCTGGCGGAAGAACTGCAGGTGGGAGCTCTGACGCTTCAGGATATCGTGGACGAGCTGGAGAAACCCGGAAGAGACCCGCGAAACGATATGCCTAAGCCGATTCTCCGGACCGACGTGCTGGGGATGAAGGACCTGAAAGAGGGCATGGTTCTGAAAGGAACCGTGAGAAATGTAATCGATTTCGGCGCTTTTGTGGATATCGGCGTGCACCAGGACGGCCTGGTACACATTTCCCAGATGTCGGATAAATATATCAAACACCCGCTGGAGGTAGTCAGTGTCGGAGACGTCATTGACGTACAGGTGCTGGGTGTGGATATGAACAAAAAGAGAATTCAGCTGACCATGAAGATAAAGTAACCAGACAGATGAAAGGAAATAATATGGAAAGTTTTGAGAAGATCAGTAAAATGAATCTGGCCGATCTGGACAGGCCGGGAGGACTGGAAAACGCGGATCAGGCTGACGAGGAAGAACTGACAGCCGGACAGGAAGCCGCTTCTTCGGATGGCAGTCAGGAGGAAACAGGAGCTGCCGAAAGGCTCACCGTCGCCGACGTGGAGGGGACGGACAGGGCCGGTACCGCCGGCACCGAAGAGGTGGACGGTGAAGTACAGCACATGCGCCAGCCGGAAGGAAAGCATTATTATATTGACGCCAGAATCACAGAGAAGGAACTGCTGGCGTTCTTATTCGGACATAACTACCGGCAGCCGCTCATGCTGATCGCCATCGCCATTGCGGTGATCTGGCCGGTCACGATCATTGTGCGGGGAGGAGAGAATATGTATCTGGCCATCGCGCTGGCGGCCATTGTTCTTCTGGCGTTGCCTCTCTCCAACTGGACCAGAGGCAAGAAGGCAGCCAGAACCAATCCGTCTTATCAGCAGACCTTCCACTATATGCTGGACGAATGGGGCATGCATCTGGAACTGGGAGATAAATGTATCGATCTTGAGTGGAACAAGATCTGCAAATGTATGTTTTTAAAGTCAGCCACGGCGCTGTACACAGGCAAATCCAACGCCTTTCTGATTCCGACCGCCGCCATGGGCAGCCAGACGGAGGAGATCAATACATTTATTAAGGAAATGCGCGCGAAATAAAGAAAAGGTTGTGAAATATGAAGACAGACAGTTACAGTACAGAGGAAACCTTTGCCTTCGGTGAAAAATGCGGCCGCGAGGCGAAGGCGGGGCAGGTATACTGCCTGTACGGAGATCTGGGCGTGGGAAAGACAGTGTTCACCCAGGGCTTTGCGAAGGGACTGGGGATTCAGGAACCGGTGACCAGCCCTACATTTACTATTGTACAGGAATATGAGGAAGGACGGCTTCCTTTTTATCACTTTGATGTGTATCGGATCAGCGATCCGGAGGAAATGTTTGAGGTGGGATTTGACGAATATCTGGAAAGCGGCGGCGTCTGCTTTATCGAGTGGGCCGGCCTGATCGAGGAGATCCTGCCGGAGAATCGCATTGAGATCACGATTGAGAAAGACCTGTCCAAAGGGTTTGACTACCGGCAGATCACTTGGGCGGAGAGAGCGGAAGGAGGAACGACCCGATGAAAATACTGGCATTTGACAGTTCCGGACTGGTGGCTTCCGTGGCAGTCCTCACGGAGGATCAGATGATCGCGGAATACACAGTGAATTATAAAAAGACACATTCCCAGACGCTGCTTCCCATGCTGGATGAGGTGGCGAAGATGACGGAGCTTGACCTTGCGGGGATTGACGCCATCGCAGTGGCGGCAGGGCCGGGTTCGTTTACCGGACTGCGTATCGGTTCGGCCACGGCAAAGGGGCTGGGACTGGCCCTTGGCAAACCGCTTGTGGCGGTGCCGACGCTGGAAGGGCTTGCCTGTAATCTCTTCGGCTGCGAGTATGTGATCTGTCCGATGATGGACGCCAGAAGGAAGCAGGTGTATACGGGCCTCTACACATTTCGTCACGGAAAGATGGAGATTCTCAAAGAACAGACGGCCTGCCCGGTGGAAGAGATTCTGGCAGAGGCGGACGGTCTGGGACAGAAAGTGGTGTTCTTAGGTGACGGCGTGCCGGTTTACCGGTCCATCATAGAAGAGAAAATGCAGTCGCCCTTCACCTTTGCTCCGGCACACATGAACCGGCAGCGGGCCGGGGCCGTGGGCATGAGAGCTTTTGACTATATCCGCGAAGGAAAAACGCAGACGGCGGCGGAACACGCACCGGTCTATCTGCGCAAATCTCAGGCGGAGAGAGAACTTCTGGCAAAGGGGAAAACACTGGAATGATCGTGATTCGGACTATGTCGGAGAGGGACAGCAGCGCAGTCTGGGAGCTGGAGAAGAAATGTTTCTCCGTACCCTGGTCCGAGGAGAGCATCCGCGCCATGTTTTCGGAAAAGGGCTACTGGAATCTCACGGCAAGGGACGATGGATCGCTGGTCGGTTACATCGGCATGAAGGCGGTGCTGGACGAGGCGGATATCACCAACGTGGCTGTGGACCCGGACCGGAGGAGGCAGGGCATCGGAAAGATGCTGCTGCGCGAGCTTCTCGCGAAAGCCGGGGATATGGGAATCCGGCGGATTTTTCTGGAGGTCCGGGTATCCAACACAGCGGCGCGGGCCCTCTACGAGCAGGCGGGTTTCCGGACCGTGGACGTCAGAAAGAACTATTACGAAAAACCAAAAGAGGATGCGTACATCATGGTCTGGGAGAACGGAGAAAGATCGTGAGAGAAAGAAGACTTCCAATAGTTACTAACATTTTTTTCGACAGTATCTTTTATAATTGAAGACGAAACATGAGAGGATACGCAAAAAGGTTTTGACGACTGGAGGTACGAGATGGAAAACGAAAAGACAAATATCCTGTGCAGCTGCTGCGGAAAAGAGATTCACACAGAACCCCTGGCGGACCGGGAGGAATATCTGGAGGTCACTAAAGAATGGGGATATTTTTCCCGAAAGGACGGGGAGATTCACCATTTCATCCTCTGCGAAGCCTGCTATGACCAGCTGACACAACGTTTCTGTCTGCCGGTGGAAAAGAAGGAGCAGACGGAGCTGCTGTGACTCTGCAGGCTGTCGGCCGCAGAGCAGGGAAAGAGCCTGTCGGCCGCAAGACCGGGACTTGTCGGTCCGCAGGGGCGGAGAAATACCTGTCGGCCGCAGGCCAGAACCTCTGAAAGAGAGATGGAACAGAGACAACGATAGAACAGAGATAGAAAAGAGAGGAAAGTTATGCTGGAACTTTGTTTGCTGGGATGCGGGGGTATGATGCCCCTGCCGCACCGCAGACTGACATCGTTAATGGCAAGATACAATGGCAAAAGTATTCTGATCGACTGTGGAGAGGGAACGCAGGTGGGAATCAAGGAGAAGGGCTGGAGTTTCAAGCCCATCGATATCATCTGCTTTACCCACTACCACGCCGACCATATCAGCGGTCTCCCGGGTCTTCTCCTGACACTGGGCAACGCGCAGCGGACGGAACCCCTTCTGCTTGCCGGGCCGAAAGGTCTGGAGAGAGTGGTGAACGCTCTCAGGGTGATCGCGCCGGATCTGCCCTTTCCCATTGTGTTTCGGGAACTGAAAGAGAAGACCGAGACCATCGAGATGGACGGATACCGCATCCGGGCTTTCCGGGTCAATCACAACGTGATCTGCTACGGTTACAGCATTGAGATTGACCGTGCCGGCAAGTTTGATGTGGAGAAGGCGCGCGCCAATCAGGTGGAGATGAAATACTGGAGCCGTCTGCAGAAGGGAGAGGTCATCACCCTTCCGGACCGGACCCTGACCGGAGACCTGGTCATGGGACCGGCCAGAAAAGGCATCAAATGCACCTATACCACGGATACCCGCCCGACCCCGTCCATCGTGGAACACGCCGCGGATGCGGACTTGTTTATCTGCGAGGGAATGTACGGGGAGCCGGACAAGCAGGAAAAAGCCGTGGAGTACAAACACATGACCTTTTATGAGGCGGCAAAGCTGGCGAAAGACGCCGGAGTGAGAGAGATGTGGCTGACCCATTACAGCCCGTCTCTGGTGCATCCGGAGGAGTTCCTCCCGAAGGTGCGGGAGATTTTCCCGGCTGCGCGGGCAGGAAAAGACGGGAAGAGCACCACTCTCCTGTTTGAAGAGGAAGAATAAAAGAGCAGCTGTCCCGCAGGCAGGATAAGAAATGTACTGCCTGTCAGAGACAGAACAGAAAAAGTACTGCCTGCCAGAGGCAGAGCAGAAAATGTATTGCCTGTCAGAGGCAGAGCAGATTCATGTGAGAGAAAGAAATGAGGAAGTAAAAAATGGAGCAGACAGAGAAAGACGTGCTGATTCTGGCGATCGAGACTTCCTGTGATGAGACCGCGGCGGCGGTGGTAAAAAACGGAAGAGAGATCCTGTCCAATATCATATATACGCAGATCAAGCTTCACACCGTTTTTGGCGGGGTGGTGCCGGAGATTGCTTCCAGAAAGCATATCGAGAAGATCAATCCGGTCATCGAGGCCGCGCTGCAGGAAGCCGGCGTCACTCTTGCGGATATTGACGCGGTGGCCGTCACTTACGGACCGGGTCTTGTGGGCGCGCTGCTGGTGGGGGTGGCCGAGGCAAAAGCCATCGCCTATGCGGCGGGAAAACCATTGATCGGAGTCCATCACATCGAAGGACATATCAGCGCCAACTATATAGAGCATAAAGAACTGGAACCGCCATTTTTATGTATGGTGGCTTCCGGCGGACATTCCCACCTGGTTCTGGTAAAAGATTACGGCGAGTACGAGATTGTGGGCAGGACGAGGGACGACGCGGCGGGAGAAGCCTTTGACAAGGTGGCCAGAGCTATCGGGCTGGGCTATCCGGGCGGACCGAAGATTGACAAGCTGGCAAGAGAGGGCGACAAAGACGCCATCTCCTTCCCGCGGGCGAAGATTGCCGATGCGCCGGATGATTTCAGTTTCAGCGGACTGAAATCCGCAGTGCTCAATTATCTGAATCAGTGTGAGATGAAAGGAATCCCTGTCAATAAGGCGGATGTGGCGGCGTCCTTCCAGCAGTCAGTCATCGATGTGCTCACGGAGCACACGGCAGCGGCGGCAAAACGGCTGGGCATCGATAAAGTAGCCATAGCCGGAGGGGTGGCGTCCAACAGCTCCCTGCGGGGACAGATGGAGCAGGTGTGCAGAAAGAACCATCTGACATTTTATCATCCGTCGCCGGTTTACTGTACCGACAATGCGGCCATGATCGGCGTGGCCGGTTACTATGAATACGTGAAGGGCGTCCGTGACGGCTGGGATCTGAACGCCGTGCCGAATTTAAAGATTGGCGAGCGCCCGAAAAGATAAAGGCGGGAGATCATGAAAACAAAAACAGTTGCGATCGTGCTGGCGGCCGGGAAGGGCAGCCGCATGCATATGGAGATACAGAAGCAGTACGCCATGCTGCTGGGACGTCCGGTCATCACTCACACGCTGGATGCCTTCGAAGAAAGTCCGGTGGATGAGGTGATCCTGGTGGTGGGCGAGGGAGAGATTCCCTTTGCCAGAGAGGAAATCGTGGACCGGTACGGGTATCAGAAAGTGACACACATCGTAACCGGCGGGAAAGAACGGTATGAATCCGTCTACCGCGGTCTGTGCGCAAAGGAGGAAGGAACCTCCGGCGCGGCAGCGGATGATTCTTCCCGGGCGGACAGTCCGGAGATTACTTACGTGCTCATCCACGATGGGGCGAGAGCATTTATCACCCCGGAACTGATCGGTCAGTGCATCCGGGATGTGCAGCGCTACGACGCCTGCGTCATGGCAGTGCCGGTAAAGGACACCATCAAGATCGTGGACGAGGAGCAGTATTCCGTCTCCACACCGGACCGCAGCGTCATGTGGCAGATGCAGACGCCGCAATGCTTCCGTCTTGCCGAGATCCGGGAGGCCTACCGACAGATGCTTGCCTGCGGGGACAGGACCATGACTGACGATGCCATGGTCATGGAAAAATACGGAAACCGCCGGGTGAAGATGACCATGGGAAGCTACGAGAATATCAAGCTGACCACACCGGGGGATTTTATACTGGGGGAAGCCATCTTAAAACATATGCGCCGGGAGACAGAAGCGTAGAGAAACTGTGACGGCACAGAAAATGTAAACAGGAGCGATACATCATGAAAAAAGACGAACAGGACTATATGTCAGAAGAAAATACGAACGATTCCGCGAAACAGGAACAAGAGCAGACCTCTTCCAATCCTGTCATAGACATCCTGACAGAGAGGGACGATAAGGAGCAGGTGGCCGCCAATCTGGTAGAATGGCTTCTGAACAAGGTGGCCGATGGACCGGGGGACCTGGAAGGCCTGGGTAATCTGGAAGATCTGGGTAATCTGGAAGATCTGGGTAATCTGGAAGACCTGGGGAACCTGGAAGATCTGGGTAATCTGGAAGACCTGGAAGATCTGGAAGAACCGGGAGACTGGGAAGAATCGGGAAATCTGGAAGAATCGGCAGAGCGGAAGGAAGACGAGGGCAAACCGAAGAATCCGACAGACTTCTGCTGTATGTGTCACCGGACGGAAAAGCAGGGAGCAAAGCTGCTGAAAATGCCGAATAACATGTGCGTCTGCACGGACTGTCTGCAGAAATCCTTCGACGCTTTCAGCTCAGGTTTTGGCGGAAACAGCGGGATTCAGTTCCTGGATCTGTCCAACATGGACATCAACAGCCTGCGGAATATGAATCTGGGAGATCTGCTGTCCGGCAATATGACGGCCCAGCGGCTCAAGCCAAAGAAAGCAAAGAAGAAAAAGAAAAAAGATAAGGAGTCGAAGGAGAAGAAGCTGTCCATCAAAAATATCCCGGCTCCTCATCAGATCAAGGCAAAGCTTGACGAGTATGTCATCGGACAGGATTACGCCAAAAAAGTGATGTCCGTGGCTGTGTACAATCACTATAAGCGGGTGATCACCAACACCATGGATGAGATCGAGATTGACAAATCCAACATGCTCATGATCGGACCGACCGGTTCCGGCAAGACTTATCTGGTGAGGACGCTGGCAAGACTCTTAAATGTACCACTTGCCATCTGTGACGCCACCTCCCTGACGGAGGCCGGATATATTGGTGACGATGTGGAGAGCGTACTCTCCAAACTGCTTGCCAATGCGGACAACGATGTGGAGAAAGCGGAGACCGGTATCATCTTCATTGATGAGATCGACAAGATCGCCAAAAAGAAAAATACTACCAGCCGGGATGTGAGCGGCGAGTCCGTGCAGCAGTCTCTGCTCAAGCTGCTGGAGGGCAGCGAGGTGGAAGTTCCGGTGGGGGCCAGTTCCAAAAATGCCATGGTACCTGTTGTGACCATGAACACAAGGAATATCCTCTTTATCTGCGGCGGTGCCTTTCCGGATCTGGATGTGATCATCAAGGAGAGACTCAACAAACAGTCCTCCATCGGATTTGCGGCGGATCTGAAAGATAAATACGATCACGAGAAGGACCTCTTCCAGTATGTGACCGTGGAGGACCTGCGCCGGTTTGGCATGATACCGGAGTTCATCGGCCGTCTGCCGGTGATCTTCACCTTAAAGCCATTGACAAAGGAAATGCTGGTTGATATTCTGAAAGAGCCGAAAAACGCGATCATCAGGCAATATCAGAAGCTGCTGGCGCTGGATGAAGTCGATCTGCAGTTTGAGGACGGAGCGCTCATGGCCATTGCGGAAAAGGCCATGGAAAAAGATACGGGGGCAAGGGCGCTCAGAGCTATCATCGAAAAGTTTATGCTGGATATCATGTATGAGATTCCAAAAGACGACAACATCGGCCGGGTGATCATCACAGAAGATTACATTCGCAACAACGGTCTGCCGATCATTGAGATGCGGCAGTATCTGCAGCTGCGGCAGCAGGACGATCCGCAGCAGGGACAGAACGTCTGAAAACAGAGAGGGCAATACAAAAACTTACGGGGAATACTACAATACGCGGATTTTCGTGCCGGAGAACCGGTGCGGCTGCAGGCCGGCGTCCGCCGGCAGCATAAATAATGTGAGGAGGGTTATCTATTGATGCAGCATTTGAATCAGAAATATCTGGAAAGCCTGGCGACGCAGTATCCCAACATCGCCAGAGCTTCCTCGGAGATCATCAATCTCCAGGCGATACTGAATCTGCCGAAGGAGACGGAACATTTCGTGTCGGATATCCACGGAGAATACGAACAGTTTCTACATATCTTAAGAAACGGCTCGGGAGCCATCCGAAACAAAATAGAGGATGTGTTCGGCAACACATTGAGCGGCCGAGATAAGAAGAGTCTGGCCGCGCTCATCTATTATCCGGAACAGAAGGTGGAGCGGATGAAGCTGGAACTGTCCGGCGAAGATCTGACGGACTGGTATAAGGTTTCTTTAAACCGGCTCATCGCCGTCTGCAAGGAGAGCTCGGCAAAGTACACCCGCTCGAAGCTGCGGAAAAGCTTTCCGCCGGATTTCGCCTACATTCTGGAAGAACTTCTGAGTGAGAATAACCGGGTGGTGCAGAAAGAGCAGTATTACAACGAGATCTTTGATACGATCATCCGCGTCAACCGGGCAAAGGAGTTCATCGTTGCCATATCCCAGACGATCCAGAGACTGGTTGTCACAAGGCTCCACGTGATCGGAGATATCTTCGACCGCGGACCGGGTCCGCACATCATCATGGATCATCTGATGAAGCTGGAAAATGTGGATTTCCAGTGGGGCAATCACGATATGGTGTGGATGGGCGCCGCCTCCGGCCATGAAGCCTGCATCGCCAATGTCATCCGTCTGTCGGCCCGTTACAATAACCTTGATGTGCTGGAGGACGGCTACGGCATCAACCTGATTCCGCTGGCCAGCTTTGCCATCGAGACCTACGCCGATGATCCGTGCGACTACTTCGGCGTGCATGCGGAGGATCATCATGACCCGCGGGAGATCGCCCTCAACAAAAAAATGCACAAGGCCATCTCCATCATCCAGTTTAAGCTGGAGGGACAGGTCATCAGGAAACGGCCGGAGTTCAACATGGACAACCGAAGACTTCTGGATAAGATCGACTACGAAAAGGGAACCATCACCATAGACGGGAAGACCTATGAACTCCTGGACAAGTCCTTCCCGACCATCGATCCGGCGGACCCGTACAAGCTTTCGCCGGGAGAGGAATCTGTCATGAAGAGACTCCGGATGAATTTCTTAAACTGCGACAAGCTGCAGGAACATGTTCGTTTTCTCTTCAATAAAGGTAGTCTGTACCTTTGCTATAATTCCAACCTGCTCTACCACGGCTGCGTGCCGTTGGATGAGAAGGGACATTTCCGGAAGGTGAAGCTCGGCAGCAAGATTTATGCGGGCAAGGAGCTCTACGATATTCTGGAATACTATGCCCGGAAGGGATACTATGAGCAGGATAACGAGGAAGAGCACGAGTACGGAAAGGATATCATGTGGTACATCTGGTCCAATGAGAACTCCCCGGTTTACGGCAAAGAAAAAATGGCGACCTTTGAGCGCTATTTCATCGACGACAAGGCCATTCAGGAAGAGAAGAAGGATTATTATTATAAGCTTATCGAAAAGGAAGAAGTGGCGAACCGGATTCTTGAGGAGTT
>DXEQ01000099.1 GCA_019114885.1 Candidatus Anaerobutyricum stercoripullorum | reverse complement strand
GACGGCAAGGAGTACCGAGCGGGAATAGTTGAGGAAGAATTTATATGATATATTTTCTGTGTGACGCATTCTGATCCGGACACATTTTGTATGCTGCGGGAATCAGATTCCATTATGGGAATCAGATACGTGCGATATGCGGTATGGTGCGGGGCGCCTGTGCTTTCACGGAAGATATTTTGTAAAAATGTACGAGTTCTCCTTTATTCTCATCAGCCGGAAGAGCGATGAGGATGAAGGAGTTTTTTTATGTTAAAAATCGCGATATACGGAAAAGGAGGCATCGGCAAGTCCACCATCACCAGTAATCTGGCGGCTGCCTTTGCCACCCTCGGCAAAAAAGTGATTCAGATTGGCTGTGATCCGAAGGCGGATTCCACCATCAACCTGCTGGGAGGCACCACGCCCATCCCGGTGATGAACTATATGCGGGAGTATGACGAAGACCCGGAGAACATTGAGGACATTTCCAAAGAAGGCTTTGGCGGCGTTCTCTGCATCGAGACGGGAGGTCCGACCCCGGGTTTGGGCTGTGCCGGGAGAGGCATCATCGCCACCTTCCAGCTTCTCGAAGATCTGGAGCTTTTTGAGAAACGGCAGCCCGACGTGGTGCTCTACGATGTGCTGGGCGACGTGGTCTGCGGCGGTTTCGCCGCGCCAATCCGGGAGGGCTACGCCAGCAAGGTGCTGATCGTCACCTCTGGCGAGAAAATGGCTCTCTACGCCGCCAACAACATCAACACTGCCGTAAAAAACTTTGAGGACAGAAGTTACGCCAAGGTCTACGGCATCGTACTCAACCACCGCAATGTGGAAAATGAGAGAGAAAAAGTGCAGGCGTTCGCGGACGAGGCCGACCTGCCGATCGTCGGCGAGATTGCCCGAAGCCCGGAGATCACCTACTACGAAGACCGCGGCAAAACCGTGGTGGAAGGCGACCCGGACTGCGAGGTCAGCCGGTCATTTTTGAAGCTGGCGGAAGAATTGCTGGCAGCGGAGTAACGAAAATTGTAAAGAGAAAGATATAAGGAAGAGGGAGGAAGTGAAATGAACAATACAGCAGTGGAAACAGACAATAAAGCATCGGGTATACAGAATTCGGCGGAGTCCTGTGTATCCTGTTCCAAAGGAAATGCTACTTCCCGCCGGGCGTTCTGTCTGTCTGCCGAGGAGTTGGTAAAGGCGGGAAAGGATGCGCTGGCTGACGAGATGATCATCAATCGGAATCTGATCTACAGTTCCCCGGCGACGCTGGCGTTTAACTCCCCGGGAGCCCAGGGCTTCGGTGTAAAGCGGGCCGGTCTTGCCATTCCAGGCTCGGTGATGCTCCTGGTGGCGCCGGGATGCTGCGGTCGGAACACAACGATTTTGAGTGAACTGGGCGGTTACAGTGATCGCTTCTTTTACCTGATGATGGACGAGACAGACATCGTGACGGGAAGACATCTGAAGAAGATCCCGCAGGCCGTGCAGGAGATTTATGACTTCCGGGAGGAAAAGCCGACTGTAGTAATGATCTGCATCACCTGCGTGGACGCTCTGCTGGGAACGGACATGGAGCGCGTCTGCAAAAAGGCGCAGGACGCCGTGGGCATTCCGGTTCTTCCGTGCTACATGTACGCGCTGACAAGAGAAGGGCGGAAGCCGCCGATGGTCCACGTGCGCCAGTCCATTTACTCGCTGCTTGCGCTGCGAAAGAAAAAGAGCACCTCTGTGAATCTGTTGGGGCATTTCGCGCCTCTGGTGGATGATTGTGAACTTTACGATCTGCTCAGACAGGCAGGCGTAAAAACCATCCGGGAAGTATCCCGCTGTGAATCTTACGAGGAGTACCTGTCCATGGCGGAGGCCAACTTCAATCTGGTTCTGGACCCGGAAGCCCGGTATGCGGCGGAGGATATCAGAAAACGTCTGGATATCCCGTGGATTGAACTCACGCGGCTCTATCAGATGGACAAGATTGCCCGGCAGTATGAGTTGTTCGGCGCGGCCATCGGCGCGAAATTCGATGACAGCCGGTATCGTGCGGAAGCAGAAAATGTACTGAAAGATTTTCAGGCGAAGTATCCGAAGCTGACCTTCTCCATCGGCGAGGGCTGCAACGGCAACGCATTTGAGCTGGCGCTGGCGCTGCTGCGGTACGGCTTTTCTGTGGCGGAGATATTTTCCAGTATCGGAGAAAATGATTTTTTGTATCTTGAGAAGATCGCGAAGCTGAGCCCGCAGACCCGCGTCTACTCCAACCTGGAGCCGACCATGATTTATTACGATTGCGCCGAGGCTCCGGCGGACATCACCATCGGAAAAGACGCCGTATACTACCACCCGGAAGCGGCCCATCTGGAATGGAGCGACGATATCCAGCCATTTGGCTACGCAGGCGTGCGGCATTTCTTTGCGGCCTGTGCAAAGGTGTTGGAAAGATAGGATTGGTGGATGACCTGTTACTGTACATTATTTTTCCGCAAGCCGCAAGGGTGGTGGATACGAACCCTCCTCCTACACTTTAGGCCCGCGACTATGTATCCTTGTAACAAAAGATAGGTTTCCGCGGCCTGCACAGTCGTCGTCGCGCTGTATCCACACCCTTTCCGCCGCGAATAAATACATACTGTACAACAGCAACAGCTCTCACACTATCTGAGACAGGGTGGCCATACAGATGGCAATCGGCCTGCCATTCCCCAGACGGCGTATTATGCGCGCCATGTCCTTCGGCCCGTCGGCCTGTGAAGGAGGACATGGCACAGACCAGGGAAGAAGCAGGGGCAGGGAAGGCGACAAAGTATTCGCCCTGTACTCGCACATAGGGCGAGGCTTTTCGCCTGACCCGTGCGGCGTCAGCCGTGAACTGCTTTTAAGCAGTTCGCCACTGTTTCTTCAATACCTATCTGATGTCCGAACTGAGGGCGTCGGCGGACGAAGCGGCATGGGCGCTCCCGCCGTCGTTTGTTTCACAACGACAAAATTATTGATACTGCAACGAAACACATAGATGAAATATATATAAAGGAGACGATATGAAAGGATTAAGAAAATACATTTCCCCTTTTGCCCCGGATCAGTCCGGCGCCACCGCCGTGTTCTGTGAGCTGGGCGGGCTGGTGGTCATTCTGGATGCCGGCGGCTGCGCGGGAAATGTCTGTGGTTTTGACGAGCCACGGTGGTTTGACAGCAAGAGCGCTATTTTCAGCGCGGGGCTCCGGGATATGGACGCCATTCTGGGCCGGGACGATAAGCTGGTGGAGAAAATCGGCAAAGCCTGCAAAAAGATTGATGGCAATTTTGTGGCGGTGATCGGTACGCCGGTGCCGGCGGTGATCGGCACAGATTATACGGCTCTTCGTCGGATGATCGAGAAGAAGACGGGATTTGTGGCGGTGACGGTGGACACCAACGGCATGGAGCTGTATGACGATGGAGTGAGGAAGGCGTCTCTTGAACTGTTCCGCACATTTACCGGAACAGATGACTCTGCCAGCCGTAGTGAGACGGCCGGAACAGACCCGTTGGAACTGCTCGGTGTTCTTGGAGCGACGCCGATGGATATCGTAGAGACAGAGGCTCCGGAGACAATAGAGAACTACTATAAGAAGAAAGGCTGGCAGCAGGTCAGCGTCTATGGCATGGGCGCAGGGCTTGACGCAGTGCGGCAGGCCGGTCAGGCAAAGAAGAATCTGGTCATCGCACCAGCGGGACTTGAGGCAGCCCGCTATTTAAAGAAGAAGTACGGGACGCCGTATGAGGCGGAATATCCGTTGGCAGCCATTCCGGGATGGGATACTTTCTGGGAAAATGTGATGCAAAAAGAGCGAAAGAATGTGCTGATCGTCCATCAGCAGGTGCTTGCCAACACGCTCCGGGACACGATTCGTAAAGAAAGCAACGCAAAAGTCACAGTGGCATCCTGGTTTATGCTGGATAAAGAGTTAAAGGAAGACGGGGACGTGCATCTTCGGGAAGAAGACCAGTGGATTTCACTTGTAAGAGAAGGCGGATATGATCTGATCATCGGAGAGAACCTGTTTATGCGGGCCGTGCCGGATTATGCGGGCGACCATATCAATCTGACACATTTCGCGGTTTCAGGAAAGAGGACGATATAATGAACGAAAAGACCCTTTGTATCCGTGTGTTCGGCATCGTGCAGGGCGTGGGCTTTAGGCCAACAGTGAGCCGTCACGCCATGGCGCATGGGGTGCGCGGCAGCGTCTGCAACATGGGCCCTTATGTGGAGATCTGGGCGCAGGGAGGGGAAGAATCCCTGCGGGATTTCTGCCGGGATATCAGGGAGCAGCCGCCGGAGCGGGCGGTCATCCTGAAGATGGATGTGGAAGAGATGCCGGAGGAAAACACTTCGGTTTTTGATACATTTTCTATTATAGAAAGCGGAAAGATACAGGGAGACATCTTCGTGTCGCCGGACATTGCCATCTGCGACAGATGCAAGGAGGAAATGTACGACCCCCACGACCGCCGTTATCTGCATCCGTTTATCAACTGCACCTGCTGCGGTCCAAGGCTGACGATTCTGGACGCCATGCCTTACGACAGGGAGCGTACCAGCATGGCAGAGTTTCCTATGTGTGAGACTTGCGAGTGGGAGTACACGCACCCGGAGACGCGCCGCTATGACGCGCAGCCGGTCTGCTGCAACGACTGCGGCCCGGAGGTATACCTCCTTGACAATACAACAGGAAATGTACCGGATGCCGGAAGTGTAGCAGAAAATGTACCGGAGACTGCCGGAAGTACAACAGAAAATGCATCGGGAACTGCTTTTGATGCAGCAGGAACATCCGCACAATCGGCCGCTCCGGGGGAAAAAGGACGCATTTCGGGACCGGAAGCGATCCGTAGGGTGCGGAAAGTCATCCGCGACGGAGGTATCGCCGCCATCAAAGGAATCGGAGGCTTCCATCTTTGCTGCGACGCCACAAACGCGGAGGCGGTGGCGCTGCTGCGTCGGCGGAAAAAAAGACCGGTCAAGCCTTTTGCAGTGATGATGAAAGATATGGCGACGGTGCGCCGGGAGTGTGGCCTCAATGCGGCGCAGGAAGAGATGTTGGACGGACATCAGAAACCGATTCTGCTTCTTCCCCGGAAAACGGGAGGGCATATCTGTCCGGAAGTGGCGCCGGGTAATCCGAAGGTGGGCGTCATGCTGCCTTACGCGCCGATTCAGTTACTTTTGTTTGACTATCGGGACGATACGGAGGTATCGGACTGTCTGGTGATGACCAGCGCCAACACATCCGGGGCGCCGATCTGCCGGGATGACGCGGACGCGATGAAAGAGCTTGCAGGGCTATGCGATGTGATTCTCTCCCATAACCGTCTGATCCGGATTCGCGCTGACGACACGGTGATGGATTTCTTTCGCGGCGAACCGTATATGATCCGCCGTTCCAGAGGCTATGCGCCTCTGCCGTTTATGACCAGCGCACCCTGGAAAGGAGAGGTGCTGGCGGTGGGCGGCGAATTGAAAAATACATTCTGCGTGGGAAAAAATGCGTTATTTTATCCGTCCCCATACATTGGTGATATGGGGGATGTGCGGACAATACGGGCGCTGCATGAGTCAGTGGAACGGATGTGCCGTCTGCTGGAAACGAAACCGGTGCTGGTAGCCTGCGATCTTCATCCGGGCTATAATACTACAGCGGCGGCGGAGACCATGGGACTTCCTGTACTCAAAGTACAGCATCATTACGCCCACATTTTATCCTGCATGGCGGAAAACGACTGGCAGGAGCCGGTCATCGGGGTGTCCTTTGACGGCACCGGTTATGGAACCGACGGAACCATCTGGGGCGGCGAAATTTTGCTGGCGGATTACGGCGGGTTTACCCGACTGGCTTCGATAGAGCCTTTTCGGCAGTCCGGCGGCGATCTTTCTGCCAAAGAGGGCTGGCGTATCGCGGTCTCGTTGCTACTGGATCTGTACGGTGAGGAACGCGCCTGCGAACTGGCAAAGCAGTGGGAACTTTGCACCGGTCAGGAAGCATCTCTCCTCTGCAAGATGGCAGGGAGGGGGATAAACACAGTGACTTCCACCAGTGCAGGGCGGCTCTTTGACGCGGTGAGCGCGATCCTTGGGATTTGCCGCAGCTCGACATTTGAGGGGGAGGCATCCACTTCGTTGCAATTTGCTGCGGAAGAGTACCTGGCTCAGTGCATGCAGACGACGGGACTTGAACCCGTACCCGCACAGCAAATGTATTTCGAACCCGAGCGGCGTCAGACCAAACCGCTCTCCCACAACGGCAGAATCATACGCGAAGCAGAAGACACCGTGAAAAAAGCAGAGGATGCCGGAAGGAATTCGGATACGAGAATATATATTTTACAGACCCACAGTCTCATCCGCCGCATGGCAGAAGGGCGCATGGCCGGGGAATCCACGGGTTATCTGGCGTGGCTGTTTCACTGGGAACTGGCGGAGATGATCGTGAGGACCTGTGTACGGCTTCGGGAGCACACCGGGAATCATACGGTGGCGTTAAGCGGTGGCGTGTACCAGAATCTGCTGCTGCTTCGCTACAGCGCAGAGAGACTGGAAGAAGAAGGATTCCATGTGCTGACCCATCATCTGATTCCGCCCAACGACGGCGGTATCTGTCTGGGACAGGCAGCGGCGGCCATGAAGTATCTGCAGCGACAGGAGATTTAATAAAGACTTGGCAACAACGGTAAAGGTTGATAACAGAATAACAGGAGGAATATTTTATGTGTGTAGGTTTACCAGCAAAAATCGTGACAATGAAAGACGGGATGGCTGTGGTGGACGCTTCCGGCGCGAAACGGGAGATATCCACAGAATTACTGGAAAATGTGGAACCGGGCGACTATGTGATGGTTCACGCCGGCATTGCCATCGCGAAGATACAGGAAGATGAGGAAGAGGAAGCGGATGAACTTCTGGAGGAGCTGTTATGAAAGAAATAAAAGACGTGATGAAAACAGCAAAAGAGATCATCGGGCAGTATGACGGGCCGCCGGTGCGGATCATGGAGGTCTGCGGAACCCACACCCATGAGATTTTCCGGCTGGGAATCCGGAAACTGCTGCCGGAGAAGGTACAGCTGATCTCCGGGCCGGGCTGCCCGGTCTGCGTGACTCCGGCAGACTTTATCGACGAGGCAATCTGGCTGGCCCTGGAAAAAAATGTGACAGTCTGCACATTTGGCGATCTGGTGCGGGTGCCGGGCAGCGAGAAAAGTCTGGCCGGAGCACGGTCCGAAGGAGGAAAGATTCAGGTTGTCTATTCCCCGACCGATGCGTTTCAGTATGCGAAAGAACATCAGGATGAACAGGTCGTCTTTTTGTCCGTGGGATTTGAGACCACCACGCCGGCGTCCTGCCTGTCAGTGAAGCTGGCTGCAAAGGAAGGACTCGCCAACTACTCCCTGCTCACCGCCAACAAAACCATGCCGGAAGCTTACAAAGCATTGAAGGGCAGCGCCGATGTGTTCCTCTATCCGGGACATGTCAACGCCATCATGGGGACGGAGCTCTGCGAGGAGCTGGCAAGAG
This sequence comes from Candidatus Anaerobutyricum stercoripullorum, assembly GCA_019114885.1. Lineage (GTDB taxonomy): Bacteria > Bacillota > Clostridia > Lachnospirales > Lachnospiraceae > Anaerobutyricum > Anaerobutyricum stercoripullorum. The sequence continues at coordinate 18,918 of DXEQ01000099.1, read as the reverse complement.
AGGGTATCAGCGGCGTGGTAGCCGGATTCGGCGCCAAAGAACTGCTGGCGGCTTTCGCGGTAATCCTCACAAAATTCCCGAAAGGAGAACCGTTTTTTGCCAACGCGTACAAACGGGTCGTCACCAGAGAAGGCAGCCTGCCGGCACAGAAAATGATGCAGGAGTGGATGGAAGCCTGTGATTCCGAATGGCGTGGACTGGGCGTTATTCCACAGTCCGGTCTGCGGTTGAAAGAAAAATATCAGGCGTATGACGCCAGAATCAAATACGGGATTCCGAAAATGGAAGGACGGAGTAACCCGGCCTGTCGCTGCGGAGAAGTCCTCCAGGGCAAATGCACACCGACGCAGTGCCCGCTGTTTGGCAAAGTGTGCACACCTCTTCATCCGGTGGGAGCCTGCATGGTCTCCGGCGAAGGGGCCTGCTCGGCGTTTTATCAGTACGGGGGCAGGTAAGAGCTGTTGCGGTATTTTATCTTCTCCGCGAGTCGGGAGGGTGGTGGATACGAACCCTCCTCCTCCACTTTAGGCTCGCGACTTTATCTTATCTTAAACGAGGGGATTTATCCGCGGCCTGCACAGTCGTCGTCGCGCTGTATCCACACCCTTCCCGTCGCGAATAAAGACATACTGTAAAACAGCAACAGCTCTCACACTATCTGAGATAGAGTGGCCATACAGATGACAACCGGCCTGCCATTCCTCAGACGGCGTACCTTGCGCCCATGTCCTTCGGCCCGCCGGCCTGTGAAGGAGGACATGGCACAGACCATGGAAGAAGCAGGGGCAGGGAAGGCGACAAAGTATTCGCCCTGTGCTCGCACAAAGGGCGAAGCTTTTCGTCTGACCCGTGCGGCGTCAGCCGTGAACTGCTTTTAAGCAGTTCGCCACTGTTTCTTCAATATCTATCTGATGTCCGAACTGAGGGCGTCGGCGGACGAAGCGACATGGGCGTTTCCGCCGTCGTCTGTTTGACAAGGCTACCTATACAACCACAACAAAAGGAGAAATCAACCATGAATGAAACAGTAACCTTAGCGCACGGAGCCGGCGGCAGACAGACCGCTGAGCTCATAGACAGAGTATTTAAAGAACATTTTTCCAACCCGGATCTGACCAGTGATGACGCGGCGGTGCTTTCGGTGGAGAAGGGACGGCTGGCATTTACCACCGATGGCTTCATCGTATCCCCGGCTGAGTTTCCGGGCGGAAACATCGGTAAGCTGAGCATCTGCGGCACCGTCAACGACTTATCCTGTATGGGAGCAAAACCGCTCTACCTCTCCTGTGCCTTTGTCATTGAGGAAGGCTTTCCTATGGACAAGCTGGAGACGATCGCCCGCTCCATGGCGGCGACGGCAAAAGAAGCCGGCGTGGAGATCGTGGCAGGCGATACCAAGGTGGCAGGAAAAGGACAGGTGGACGGCGTGTTTATCACCACGACCGGAATAGGCCGGGTGCAGGAAGATGTGGAGACTTCCGGCAAGAAGGCGGAGCCGGGCGACGCCGTGATCGTCAGCGGCGATATCGGCCGCCATGGCTGTACCATTCTTCTGGAGAGAGAAGATTTCGGCATTGACGCCGATGTGACCAGCGACTGCGCGCCGCTCTGGGGCGCGGTGGAGGACATGCTCTCCGTGACGAAAGACATCCACGTGATCCGGGACGCCACCCGCGGCGGCGTGGGCACGGTACTTTACGAGATTGCCGGACAGAGCCAGGTGGGAATCCGCCTGCGTTCCGAAGACATTCCTGTGCAGGAAAATGTAAAGGGAGTCTGCGGGATGCTGGGACTGGAACCACTGTATCTGGCCTGCGAGGGACGGCTGGTGATCTTTGCGCCAAAGGAACACGCCGAAGCGATCGTGGAGAAGCTGCGCCAGGGAAAATACACGAAGGACGCCGCCATCATCGGAGAGGTGACAGAGGAGATGCCGGGCCGCGTCGTGATGACGACGGAGATCGGCGCGGAGACTCTCCTGCCGGAACCGAGAGGAGAACTTCTTCCGAGGATCTGCTGATACTGCGCAAATAGCAGGGAGGACGAAATGGACACAGAAACAAGAATCGCCGTTGTCTCCATCATCGTGGAAAATGCGGAAGAGACGGCGGAATTAAATGATATCATTCATGAATACGCACAGTACGTGGTGGGCCGGATGGGTATCCCCTATCGTCAGAAAGGGATCAACATCATCAGTCTGGTGCTGGATGCGCCGCAGAATGCCATCAGCACTCTGTCGGGGCGCATCGGGCGGCTGGACGGGGTGACTTCCAAGGTTGCCTACGCGAAAGTGTGAGAAACGGAGTACATTTATGATAAAGATAGCAGTATACGGAAAAGGCGGCATCGGCAAATCCACGACCCTTTCCAATGTGGCGGCGGCCATGGCGGAGCAGGGGCTTACGGTGATGCAGATCGGCTGCGATCCCAAGGCGGATTCCACGACCCTTCTGCGTCACGGCAGGCCGGTGGAAACGGTGCTTGATCTTGTGCGGGAGCGGAAGAATGATTTTACACTCTCCGATATGGTCATGGAAGGATACCGGGGCGTTCTCTGCGTGGAAGCGGGAGGGCCCGCGCCGGGTATGGGCTGCGCCGGACGGGGGATCATTGCCGCTCTGGAGAAGTTAAAGGAAAAGGGAGCCTATGAAATGTACCGGCCGGACGTGGTCATCTATGACGTCCTGGGCGACGTGGTCTGCGGCGGATTTTCCATGCCGATGCGGGGCGGCTATGCCGATCAGGTGTTTGTACTCACCTCCGGTGAGAACATGGCTATCCACGCGGCGGCCAATATCGCCATGGCGGTGGAGAATTTTAAAAACCGCGGTTATGCGAAGCTGGGCGGCATTATCCTGAACCGGAGAAATGTAAAGCATGAGGAAGAAAAAGTGCGGGAACTCTGTGAGGATATCCACAGCCGGATCGTTGGCGACCTGCCCCGCAGCGAGACTGTCACCGATGCGGAAGAGCTGGCCATGACGGTGCTGGAAGCATGGCCGGACAGCGAGATGGCAGGAGAATACCGGAAACTGGCCGGACAGATTCTTGCCGTCTGCCAGAAACAGGGAGAGAACAATGCTTGAAATGATACATGGAAGCAGGGAGGCCATGGAAAAGTACCGGCCTCCTCTCACGGAAAAAGAGATCATATCCATAAAAGACGCCGCCTTTCCGGCGCCGTTTCAGCCGGGACTGGAATACAACAGTCCGGCCCATGGCACCTGGAATATCGTGCACACGGGAATGCTCCTGCCGGGGTCCCATCAGATCTATGTTTGCGCCGATAACTGCAACCGGGGCGTGGTGCTGACGGCGGCGGAGATGGGAGCGGCGGACCGGTTTTCGACTATCGCTGTGGAAGAGGACGACATCACAAACGGACAGATGGAAGAACTGGTGATCGAGGGCGTGTCCGAGATCCTGCACAAACTAAAGCAAAAGCCCACGGCGGTCCTGTTATTTACGGTATGTATCCATCACTTTATGGGGTGCGATATCCCTTACATTTACCGGACACTGCGGGAGCGTTTCCCGGATCAGTGGTTCATTGAGGCGTACATGGATCCAATCATGCAAAAAGGAGGTCTGACGCCGGACCAGAAGCTGCGGCGGGCCATGTACGATTGCCTGGAGAAAAAAGAGCGGAATCCGAAGCAGGTCAATATCATAGGAAATGATCTGGCACTGCAGCCGGATTGCGAGATGCTCGGACTGCTCCGCGCGAGAGGATATACCGTGAAGGATCTCACCACCTGCGAAAGCTTTGAAGAATACCTTTCCATGGCGGAAAGTTTTTTAAATATCGTCACCTATCCCCCGGCAAAAGTGGCCGGAGAAGCGCTCTCGAAGCGGCTGGACATGGAGTTTCTCTATCTGCCGCAGACCTTTGATTATGATGAGATTGACTGCCAGCTTGCTCTCCTGCAGGAAAAGCTGTCCGGGACGCCTGAGACAAATCCATCCGGACAGGCGGACTCATCTGCTGCGAAGACGTGCGGAGAGCAGGTCTCACCCGCTGTGAATAATTCGACGGATATCCCCACAGCCCTTTTGCGGGAACGGTGCGAGGCGGAGCTGGAGAGGACCCGCGCGCTGCTTGACGGGATGCCGGTGGCCATCGACGCCGCGGCGGTTCCGCGGGTGCTGGGTCTTGCCCGGCTGCTTTTATCCCACGGATTCCGTGTGATACGGGTGTATGCCGACAGCTTTTCGGCCGAGGAGCAGGCGGACTTTGTGTGGCTGCAGGAGCATGCGCCGGACCTTACGGTCTGCGCCACCATCCATCACAATATGCGGGTGTTCCCGCGGGAGGGAGAACCGGTGCTGGCCATCGGACAGAAAGCGGCGTATTTCCACCAGACCGGACATTTTGTCAACATGGTGGAGGGAGGAGGCCTTTATGGTTATGCCGGTATCCTCGGGATGTGTGAGCGTATCCGGGAGGCTTTTCTGACTCAAAAAGATACAAAGGATCTGGTGATTCGAAAAGGATTGGGGTGTGTGAGCTGCATATGAAACAGGTATCAGTCATAATATCAACGTACACGGCGGATGTGTCCGGCGTCTGCTCCGCCCTCTATGAGCTGGGCGGCATGGTGGTTATCCATGACCCGTCCGGATGCAACTCCACCTATAATACCCATGATGAGCCCCGCTGGTATGAACAGGACAGTCTGGTTTTTATCTCCGGCCTGTCGGAGATGGATGCCATCATGGGCAATGATGACAAGTTTATTGATGATGTGATCCGGGCGGCAAAAGACCTGCACCCGCGGTTTATCGCGCTGGTGCGCTCCCCGATTCCGATGATGATCGGGACAGATTTTGACGCCATCCGGGAGATCGTTGAGCAGGAGACCGGCATACCAACGCTGTATTTCCCGACCAACGGTATGCACTCCTATGTGCAGGGAGCAGGCATGGCGTTGGAAGCGGTAGCACAGCACATGGTGGCGGATGTCAGAAAGGCAGGGGAGGGACAGAGCGACGGGAAAAAGACTCTTCATCCATCCATCAATCTTTTGGGCGCCACGCCGCTGGATTTCTCCATCAATTCCACCCTGGCGTCTTTGCGGGCATTGCTGGAAAGGCATGGATATGAGATCATCAGTACATTTGCCATGGGAAGCAGTCCGGAGAACATGGCCCGGGCGGGGGAGGCAGATCTGAATGTGGTCGTTTCTTCTGTGGGCCTGCCGGCAGCGAAAGCTCTGCGGGAACGATTTGGTACGCCGTATGTGGTCGGCCTCCCTGTGGCGCCGTTTTCTGAAAAAATGCTTTCCGATATGGAGAAAAGTCTGAAAGACGGCGCATGCCGGGTATCCTGTAAAGGAGATGCCGAGATGGAGGAGTCACAGGGGCAGGTGGGAGATGCGGCCGAAACAGCCGCCCCGTCAGCCATCCGGGAAGCAGCCGCAACGCCAGATACGGATCAGGCGGACAGAACTGCCGCTCCTTTGTACCTGATCGGCGAGGCGGTGATCAGCCAGTCGCTGGCGGCGGCCATACGACGGCGTTACGGCATCCCGGTCTGCGTGCTCTGTCCGCTGGAGACGGAGGAAGAACTTCTGGACCGGCGGGATGGCCGCTGTGTTTTCGTGGAGAGCGAGGAGGAGATCGCCCGCGCGGTAAGAAACGGGCGGGGTATCATTGCCGATCCCATGTATCAGCCGGTCTGTCCGGACGATGTTCCGTTCTTCCCTCTGCCTCATGAGGCTTTCTCCGGCCGGATTTACCGCAAACAGATTCCGGATCTTACGGATATCGGTTTTCTCGATGCATGGGCAGCCGGGACACTGCATCTTTAAAAAAGGCGGTGAACCGACAGGAAAGCGGCGGGAAACAGAACCGGATGCGAAAAAAGCAGGAAAGGATAAGAGAGATGGAACACAGCTTTGAACGAACAGAGATGCTCATTGGAGCGGAAGGATTAAAAAGGCTGCAGGAAAGCCGGGTGGCGGTGTTTGGCATCGGGGGTGTCGGCGGCTATGTGGTGGAGGCGCTTGTCAGAAGCGGAGTCGGAGCCCTGGATCTCATAGACAACGATGTGGTCAGCCGTTCCAACCTCAACCGGCAGATCATTGCCACGGAGGACACCATCGGCCGGAAAAAGGTGGAGGTGATGCGGGAGAGGATCCTCTCCATCAATCCGGCGGCCAGAGTGCGGGTATATCCCTGCTTTTATCTGCCGGAGAAAGCGCAGGAGTTTGATTTTGGTTCCTGGTCCTACGTGGTGGACGCCGTGGATACCGTGACCGCCAAGCTGGACATCATCTGTCAGGCGCAGAGAGCGGGCGTGCCGGTGATCAGCTGCATGGGAACCGGCAATAAACTGGACCCGTCCAGGCTGGAAGTGACGGACATCTACAAGACCTCTGTCTGTCCGCTGGCCCGCGTGATGCGGCGGGAACTTAAGAAGAGAGAAATCCGGCGGCTGAAAGTCGTCTATTCCACGGAAGAACCGGTAAAGACCGGGTCGCGGACGCCGGGCAGCATCGCCTTTGTGCCTCCGGCAGCCGGTCTGATGGCTGCGGCCGAGGTTGTCAGAGATCTTCTCAACTGACGCGGACTGCCGGCCGGAATACATCCGTCTGGCTGCGGCGTTTGGCGCAGGTATGAGAAACAGAGAAGCAGAGTGAGATAAAAAGAGGAAAAGCGAATGCATGATATCGTCAGACAATATATCGATCACCCGGAGATGACAAAGGAGGAGTACATCCTGCTTTTGCAGCAGGAGGAAGACCCGGAGGCCAGAGAGGCAATCCGCAGGGAGGCTCTCCGGCTCTGCCGGAAATACTATGGGAATCGGGTATACATCCGGGGATTGATAGAATTCACGAATTATTGTAAAAACAATTGTTATTATTGCGGCATCCGCCGGGACAACCGGAATGTGAACCGTTACCGGCTTCACGCAGATGAGATTCTGTCCTGCTGTCGGGAAGGCTACGCCCTGGGATACCGGACATTCGTCTTACAGGGCGGGGAGGACCCGTATTATACCGATGAGCGGATGTGCGCGCTCATACGGCAGATCAAGGCACAGCATCCGGACTGCGCCATCACCCTGTCCATCGGGGAGAAGGAAAAGGAAACGTACCAAAAGTTCAGGGAAGCGGGGGCGGACCGCTATCTTCTGCGCCATGAGACGGCGGATGAGACGCACTATCGCAGTCTGCACCCGCCGGAGATGCTCCTTTCCCACCGGAAACAGTGCCTTTACGACCTGAAAGAACTGGGGTATCAGGTGGGAGCCGGGTGCATGGTAGGTTCACCGGGGCAGACCCTTGCCAATCTGGCCGACGATCTGCGGTTCATGGCGGACCTGCAGCCGGAGATGGTGGGAATCGGACCCTTCATCCCCCATCATGATACCTGTTTCCGGGCGGAAAAAGCCGGCAGTGTGAAGAGGACCCTTTACCTGCTCTCGATCATCCGGATTCTTCTTCCGAAGGTGCTGCTGCCTGCCACCACGGCTCTGGGCACCATGGATGAACACGGGAGGGAGAAAGGGCTGCTGGCGGGAGCTAACGTCATAATGCCCAATCTTTCTCCGGAAAAAAACCGGAAGGACTACAGTCTGTATGACAATAAGATCTGTCTCGGCGGGGAGGCGGCGCAGAGTATCGCGGATCTGAAAAAAAGGGTGGAATCCGTGGGCTGTCGGATCGTGACGGATCGGGGCGACGCCCGGACGGAGCCTCTGGCGCGGGAAGAACAGGAAGAATGAAAACAGCAATAATTATAGAGAGAACTCTTTGACGCGGAGTTCTCTTTTTTTGGCTTTCAGCCCGGTTTTGTGCGGACGGAGAGCCGGTGGTCTTCAGTCGCCATATGAACGGGTACGGATGGCGAAACCATTATAAAAAATCATCATAAAAAACATTACGTATTTCGTTGACACCGTTCTTTTTTTAGTTGTATAATTTAAAAAATATAATGTTTTTTTTCGGAGAAGAGACATGAAAGAATTAACGAACAGGCTGGCCGGTCATGCGGATACCCTTGTGCTTTTATTCCTGGCGCTGGCGGTATTCTGGCTGGCAGTGATGACGATAAAATATTTTTTAAAAAAGAAAAATGAGAGAGAGAACAGCGCCGGGGAGGCCGCGTGGATGGAGCCTTTCCTCCGGGACAATACCTTCCAGGTATATCTGTGCGTGCGGGGAGCCGACGCATTTCCTCTGTTCATTTCTGATAACGTGGAGAGTATCTTCGGTCTGGAGAAAGAAGATGTGGCCGCCGATGTGTTTGCTTTCGGGCGGTGTATGGAACCGGAAGTTTCCATGCAGATGGAACGGATGTATCAGAACTGGGACCGGAAAGAAGCCCTGACGGCGGAGTTTGACTATGTGAATCAGCAGACCGGAAAGAAGGGCACCGCCCTCTTCCGGATCACTTACGATTCCGGGGCGGAGATCTACACGGTGGTGATGGAGGACATTTCCGAAAGAAAGAGGGAGGAGATGGTCCTGCAGGATCAGCTGACCCGCGCAAAGGAGGAGAATGACGCGAAGACGGAGTTCCTCTCGGAGATGTCCCATGAGATCCGCACGCCGATGAACGGGATTCTCGGTCTTTTGGAGCTGGCCAAGATGGAGATCGACAACCCGGATGTGCTGCGGGAATATCTGGATAAGACCCAGAATCTTTCCCATTTTCTGCTGCATCTGATTAACGATATCCTCGACCTGACCCGGATTGAGAGCGGTAAGATCGTGCTGCAGCAGGAGAGTTTTGACCTGATTGCCATGGCCAATAAGCTGCGCGCCATGTTTCTCAAAGTCATTGAGGAAAAGCAGCTGCATTTTGAACTGCGGGTGGAGGGATTTGACGTTCGCCGGGTGATCGGAGATGAGATGCGGTTAAGTCAGGTGGTCATCAATTTCCTCTCCAACGCTGTCAAGTTCACCGAACCGGGAGGCAATGTGATCCTCACCTTCCGGCAAATGGAGAAGATTGACAATAAGCTGCGGCTGATGATTCAGGTGAGGGATGACGGAAAGGGCATTGAACCGGAGTTTCTAAGTCACATTTTCCGGCCCTTTGAGCAGGAGAGCAGCATGATCGCGAAAAAATACGGCGGCAGCGGCCTCGGCATGTCCATCGCGGATAATATCATCCGGCTGATGGGCGGGCAGATCGTGATCGACAGTGAACTGGGAACGGGAAGTGATTTCACTGTGTTCCTCTCTCTGCCTGTGGTGCAGCCGGAGGACACCGGCCGGCAGGAGGACGGAGACTTTTCACCGGATCCGGAGAAGATACCGGAGCTGTCGGAACGACAGCCGGGAAGCGATGGCTGGAACAAGATGCCACAGGAGACCGCGGAGGAGAAAAGGGCGGAGGTGCTGCGTAATCTGCGGGGCGCCCGCGTTCTGCTGGCGGAGGATAACGACATCAATGCGAAGATCACCATGTCCATACTGGAGCGGGACGGCGTGCGCACCGACCGGGTGTTGACCGGATGTCAGGCAGTGGAGACCTTCGCAGGCAGTGAAGAAGGGTACTACGATGTGATCCTGATGGATATCCAGATGCCGGAGATGGATGGATGGGAGGCCACCAGACGGATTCGGAAGATGGAGCGAAGGGATGCCGGAATCATTCCAATCTACGCGCTGTCCGCTAACTCCTATGTGGAAGATCAGCGTCGTTCCATGGAGGCGGGCATGAACGATCATATCGCCAAACCGATCGACTATAATGTACTGAAAAGAAAGATGAGTCTGGCTGTCCAGGAAGGGCGCAATGCCTGGAATGCAGCCCGAAAGTTAAAATAAACAAGGGAAGAAACCGCGCGGAGCACAGAACCAGACAGAGAAAACAGGCGCAGGAGCCGTACGGGGACATGGGGAAGAGAAGAAGGGATTAGGATGATGAAGAGGTTAAAAGAGTATTTGCAAAAGAGAAAAAGTTCCTGGCCTGCGTTGGCTCTGACGGCGGCAGTCCTGTTGTTCTGTCTTGTGATCGCCCTTCAGGCGGGCAGGATCGGCAGTATGTTCCATCCGGAATCCTTCCTGTCCCGGGAGGAGCGAAAGGAGGAGTTCGATCCGAAAGGGTATGGTCTGGAGGAGGACGGAGAGAAGCAGAAAGAAGAAGATGACCGGCAGGATGACACCTTTGAGCAGGAACAGACCGGTCAGCGGACAGAGAATCCGGAAGCGGAGGATCCGGCCCCGCAGGCTTACCGCGAGGACAATGACCGTGAACGGACCGGCAGCCGGCAGATCGTCTATGTGGACAGACAGCCGGGAGAAGGAATCCGCCGGCAGGTGGAAGGCGGGAATCCGGAGGATCCTGTCCGTCCGGATGAGGAAGAGGAAGGTGTCCCCGAAGAACCGGACCGCTCAGAGGAAGAGAACCGGCAGCCGACAGAGGAGCCTTCCGCTCCAGATGAGGAAGAGCCGGACGAAGACCCGGATGACGATGACCCGGATGATTGGCCGCAGCCGGACGAAGATCCGGATGAGTGGGTTGCCAGAGATCTCACCATCTCTTACTACAGAAATCAGGACGCAGTGTCTCTTTATAAAGAACAGACCCCTTCCGAGTCCTATATCCGGGGAAATATCACGGTAACTTCCCACTGGGAGAACAAAGAAGATCCGTCCCGCACAAAAACAGAGACGGAGACGACATTTTCCATGGATGCGATTCCGCAGGAATATGCCCGCAAGCTGACGGATGCCGATGTCAATAAGAGTTTTTCTCTGGAGATCACCTGCCAGGGGATGAAGCGGTCCGTGGTCTGTGTCGTAAAAGATGATTATATCCGTTATACGACCATGCGTGTCAATTACCATTCTTCCCCGGCCTATGTGACCGGCGAGACGCTTTTTGAGGGAGATACCGTCAATGATACGCCGATTCGCAGCGCCATCTCGCTGGAGGTATACGGCAGGACCGTACAGGGTGGTCAGGAAGTTTACCTGCCGGATGAGAGCAATTACCGGGTGGAGTTTAAAGAACAGACAGGAGGTGTGGCGGCGAAGAAAGAGGATGGCAGTCTGTGGCAGGCAGATATTATATACTGTGGTCCCGGAGAGGGGACGACGGAGGTCTTAAAGCAGATGGACGCCGTGCATTACGATGTCCGGGATTACCGGCTGACGATCATGTACGATGAGAACAGGGTGCTGGATACCATTTACACCGATGACAGGACCGTGGTGCTCAACGGGACTTATGACGGCCGGTGCCCGTACAATGAGATGGTGGAGCGCCTGCGGGAAAACGGCCGCTATACCATCAGTGAGGAAGGATACCTGACAGACCTCTTTTACGGCTGGTCTTCCCGCTATCCGGCAACGGCCCGGAACAGGGAGATATCCTATACATTTAAAGAAGGACAGCACACGCAGGTTATGTACGCCATTCCGCTGGAGCCACTGCTCTCGGAAGGATACCTCGTAAAGACGCAGGGGGACGATCAGGTGCTCTGCGGGTATGTGCCGCAAAAGGAGAGCGACCGGCTGGATGTTCCGTACGGCGTCACCCGCGTGGCTTTGGATAAAGATTTTCAGATTTCCGCGCAGGCAGAAGAGATCCGGACGCTGGCCCTTTCCGCCACAGTCAACAGTGTGGACCTGTCGGCGGCAGGACGGAAGTTCCCGAAGCTTTCGGAGTATTCCGTTACGTCGACGCCGGAGGAAGGGGAAGGTAATGTGGTCGAGGAGAATCACATTTTTGATGCGCAGGACGGTCTGTTATATTCGGCGGACCAGAGTGTTCTCTGGAAAGTGCCGTCGGATTGTCAGGAATTTACCATAGCGGAAAATGTACAGACCATCGCAAAAGGCGCGCTGGCTGACGCGGCGGCAGGCTGCGAGGGAGGGACATTGTCCATCACCATGGAAGCAGAACGCCCGCCGGAGCTCCGGACCGGAGACGAGGCGCCGGTGTTTGGAGGCGCGGACTGCGCGGTCCGGGTGGAGGTCCCGGAGACCGAGGACAGCGTGGTGGATGATCTGATCTACAAACGGTATCTGTCTTCCTGGGGTGAGATTTTTGACGGGGAACTGGGAGAGACCGGTGCGGCCGCAAAGAGTATCTGCACGGAAGACGGCGCCCAGAGCCGTTACGAAAACCAGGGCGATACGGTGTATTCCCTGACAGACGACGGAAAGAATCTTGCCTTTGTATCCGGAGAAGAGAAGACATATGAAGTGCCGGAAGAGGCGCAGGGAATTGACGCCTATGCCTTCGCGGAGCCTGGCAGTATCCAGTTCGTTCATGTGGGAGAAAATGTAACCCATCTCGCAGGGAACAGTTTTGCCGGACTGGAAGATTCTCTTGCGGGAGTGCAGATCGGCGGTGGACAGGCCATTGTGCTGGAAGAAAAGATAGCGGGCGACGAGGCGCCACGGGGGATGAAGTTCTACATTTCTCTGGCGCAGGAGGAGGCTTCCGGATGGATTGACAGACTGGGAGAAGACTATGGAGAAGAAGCTGTCAGCCGGATGCTGACCTTTGCGGAGGGCACGCTCTTTATTGACGGGCAGGGATGTGCCTACCTGCAAAAAGAGGAAGACGGGCAGGCGCTGATTCTCTGCAGCGTGCCGGAGGAACTGGAGACGTATCATGTGCCGGAAGGATATCGCGTGGTGGAACTGGCGGCGGGCGCCTTTGCCTGGTGTGACGATCTGATCTATGTGGAGCTGCCGGATGTGACAAGAATCGGAGAAAATGCGTTTTACGGCTGTGGTGATCTGGAGATTGCTGTTTTCGCCAATCCACAGCTTGAACAGATCGGGGACGCCTTTGCCGGATGTGATTCTCTGGAGACGGTGGTGCTCGGCAATGCCGGGGCAGATCCTGTTTTGCCGCAGCAGACACAGCTTCTGGCGGGAGAGCGCTATTTTGCTTCGGACAGGATGATTTATGAGAAGAAGACAGAGGATACCTTCGCTGTTTTAAATGTACCGACGGATGTGACGGGTAATGTTTCCATGCTGGATGGTACCCGGGAGATTGGCAGCAGAGCCTTTTTCCGGTGCACCGGCCTGACCGGGATCGCCGCTGCGCAGATGAACCGGGTTAAGACCATTGGAGCGTATGCCTTTGCGGGCTGCGCGGATCTGCAGGAAGCGCTGATCGGAGAAGACTGCAGGAATCTGGGCGAATCTGCCTTCGCGGATTGTGAGAATCTGGAGACCGTGATCTGGCTGGGAGATACCGCCGAAGTGGGCGAGGCAGTCTTCGCGGAGAATCCGAGGCTTTCGACCGTATATTTTGGAAGTGATACCGGAACCGAGATCACATCGGTGGGCAGCAGCACTTTTGAGGACTGCATGTCGCTGCAGATGGTCTACTTTGAGGCCGGCGTCCGGAAGATCGGCGACGCCTGCTTTAGAAATTGTGTGAATATGCGCACAAGCATTGCGGGAACCTATGCCGCGGCCTGCGAGACCATCGGCGATTACGCTTTTGCAGGCTGCGCGCGGTATACGCAGACATTGGCTTTGTATGACGGTCTGCAGGAACTGGGAAGAGGAGCCTTTCTGGACTGCACCGGTCTTAATAATATGTGGCTGCCGTCTTCTCTCACGGAGGTACCGGCGTTCTGTTTTGCCGGATGTACGGGAATGCGCAGTCTGGTGGTACTGGCGGATTCCGACCTTGTTTCCATCGGTGATCATGCCTTTTCCGGCTGCACGGCGCTGGAGTCGGTCACGAACTTTGATCTGCTAACCGGCCTTCGCTCTTTGGGAGAGGGTGTGTTTTCAGAAGGGCAGGAAGGAGACAGGACCTATGCCGCCTGTACGCTGCTTTCTGCCATCACGCTGCCTGCTTCCATCGAAGAAATCGGCGACCGGGCTTTTGCGGGATGTCAGAGATTAAAAGAGGTTGCCATCAATCAGGGAGAACGGCTGACGAAGATGGGAAAGGCCGTGTTTAAAGACTGTGCTGCGCTCCGAGAGGGGAATCTCTCCCGGACGGGACTCACGCTTCTGCCGGAAGAGACTTTCGCGGGCTGTTCCTCTCTGGAGACGGTGCTTTTGCCGGAGTCGACGCTTTCTCTGAAAGAGCGCGCCCTGGCAGACTGCAGTTCGCTGACGGAGATGAGTATCCTGAACCGGTCGAAAGTCGTGTCGGTGGCCTCCAATGTCTTTGACGGAACCAGCGAGGACGGCGGACTTGTGATCTATGTGCCGTACACGGACAATCATGAACTGCGCAACTCTTATCATCTGGCTTTGGACTGGTGGAGCGCACTGTGGAACTGGTCTTTTGATCAGACGCCGTTTACCGTGATCAAAGACAGAGTCATGGAAGAAGGGACTTTCGTGGAAAACGGAGGTCTTTATGAGCGCAGAATGGACGGCTCGCTCTGTCTGGTTCAGGCGATGTCTGCCTCAGACGGAACATTTACTGTAAAAGAAGAGACGGCGGAGATCCGGGCGGACGCCTTCCATTCCTGTGAGGGACTGTCCGTGCTGGTGCTGCCGGATACCATAAAAAGACTGCCGGCCAATCTCTTTGCGGATTGCGAAGATCTGGAGGTTGTCTGCCTGGCTGCCGGACTGCGGCTGCCAGCTCCGGAGGGAGACCTGTTCGGAGGAGAAATGTGTGGAGAGCACTTCGCGTTCTGGACGTCGGAAGAGCAGCTTACCTATTATGAGAGCTGGACGTCCCTGCCGGTACGTTCCTATGGCATAGAGGCGGAAGTGCAGGGCGGCGTCCTCTACGGTCTGGAAGATACGGGAGGGGTTGTCCTTCATTACGTGCCGCGATCCTTTGCGGGCGTGCTGAATGTTTCTCTCGGAACGGAAGAAGTGGCGGACGAAGCCGCCAGAGACTGTCAGGGACTGATGGCGGTGAACAGCACTTACACGGTGGAACGCATCGGTGAGCGGGCTTTTGCCGGCTGTACTTCTTTGCGGACGGTGGATTTCACCAGTTTGTCTGCCACCTGCCTTACAGAGATCGGAGACTATGCCTTTGCCGGCTGCACTTCCCTGACCGGTGAGACGGCGAAACGGGAAGGCGTTTTCCTGCCGTCCTCGATGGAACGGTATGGAAAAGGCGTGTTCAAAGACTGTACTTCCCTCGTCTCCCTGTCGCTGCAGGGAAGAGCTTCTGAGATTCCGGACGAGTTCTGCAGCGGCTGTCAGCAGCTGCGAAGCCTCTCGCTGTCGAGAACACTGCTGAACGCGGTCACAAGAATCGGGGATAAAGCGTTTTATCAGTGCAGGAGCATCACGTCGGCCAGCTGGTCCAACATGCCGAATATTCGCACGGTCGGCGTCAGTGCCTATGAGGACTGTTCCGGCCTGATCCAGGCGACATTTGCCGATCGCCTGGAAGAACTGGAGGACAGAGCCTTCTGGGGCGCCCGTCTGGAGATGCTCTCCTTTAACGGTGAAGAACCGCCGATGCTGGGAGAGGATGTTTTTGATGAAGCGGGCGAGGAGCGCGTGCATGTCTACATCCCGGCCGGTCAGGAGGGAGAGACGTATCTGAGATATTACGAGGCGTGGGAAGATGAGTATCCGACCCTTGTTTCCCGGCTGATCGCGCAGGATGGCAGTGATTACCGGGCAGTAAATAATATATTGTATCTGGTCCGCGGGGAGAATTCGGCGGGACTGATCGCCATCCGGGTACCGGCGGGCGCAAAAGATGCGCAGATATATAATTCCAGTTCCCTGTACTGCGTGCGTCTGGAAGATGGCAGTTTCAGAAATTGTACGAAATTGGTTTCTCTGACCATACCGAACCGGGTGGAAAGTATCGGCAGTGAGGTCTTTGAGAACTGTACCGCCCTGGAAACGGTCCATGTGGAGGGAAGCGCCCTGCGCACCATCGGGGAAGAAGCTTTTGAGAACTGTGCCTCATTGGCGGCGCTCACTCTGCCGGAGAGCGTATACTCTCTGGGAGACGGCATGCTGGAGAACTGTACTTCTTTCCGCACTCTGACGGTGAAAGGATATGCGCCGTTTTCACTTGGAAAGAAGATTTTCGGTAAAAATGTGGATGAAGATGTCAGAATCTATGTGCCAATGGCGGCCTATGAAGATTATCTGGAACAGTGGGGCCGTCAGCTGGATAAAGAATACGGCGCGGGAGCCGGAGAGCGGATTCTGGCCGCTGTGAGCGATGACGGCACGAAGAAGATAGAAAACGGACAGCACTGGACATGGGAAGACGGTCAGTGGACGCTTAAGGATGCGGAGGAGAATCCGGAGACAGAGAACACGAATTCCGGTCATCCGGGCAAGGGGAAGACAGACGACGTCAAGCCGGATAATCCGGATACAGATACCGCACAGCCAGACGGCGCAAATACGGATACCGCACAGCCGGATGATACCAATACAGATGTTGCGCAGCCGGGCGGCACCGATACGGATACCGTACAGCCGGATGATACCGATACAGATGTTGCGCAGCCGGGCGGCACCGATACGGATACCACACAGCCGGATGATACTGATACAGATGTTGCGCAGCCGGGCGGCACCGATACGGATACCGCACAGCCGGATGATACCGATACAGATGTTGCGCAGCCGGGCGGCACAAATACGGATACCATACAGTCAGGCGGCACAGATAATGCGCAATCGGACGATCCGGATACAGATGCTGTACAAGCAAACACCGCAGGCGAAGCAGCCGCGGACGCCGCAAAGAAAACAAAACCAATCAGGCAGAGCCGGGGAGGACAGAATAATGATAGTGGAAAAATCAGGGCAGATCATCAGAGAGATCGGAAAGGTGCTGGTCGGGAAAAATAAGGTGGTGGAGAAGGTTCTCATGACCATCTATGCCGGCGGGCATATCCTGCTGGAGGATGCGCCCGGCGTCGGAAAGACGACCATGGCGCTGGCATTTTCAAAGGCATTGGGACTGGATTATAAGAGGGTGCAATTCACTCCGGACACACTGCCTTCGGACATCATCGGTTTCAGTGTGTATGACAGAGAAAAGGGAGCGTTTACTTACCGCTCCGGAGCGGTCATGTGCCACCTTTTTCTGGGAGATGAGATCAACCGTACTTCTGCCAAGACACAGTCGGCGCTGCTGGAGGCCATGGAAGAGAGAAATGTGACAGTGGACGGAGTGACGCACCGGCTGCCGCATCCGTTTATCTGTATCGCCACCCAGAACCCTCTGGGGTTTGCCGGGACACAGCGGTTGCCGGAATCCCAGCTGGACCGGTTTATGGTGCGGCTCAGTATCGGGTATCCCAACACGGAGGAACAGATTCAGATTCTCAAGCGGAAAATGTATCAGGATCCTCTTGAGAACATGCAGAAGATCATTGACAGAGACGACCTGCTGGAGATTCAGAATTATCTGACCTCGATCACCGTCACAGAGGAGATTCTCCGCTACATCACACTGCTGTGCGAGGCCACCAGAACAGACGGAAGAATCGAGCTTGGCGTCAGTCCCCGGGGCGTGATCGCACTTCTTAAGATGGCGCGGGCCTGCGCTATCTTAAGAAGGAGAGACTTTGTGATCCCGGAAGATGTACAGGAAGTGTTTACCGATGTCTGTGCGCACCGGATCGTCTTGAAGCCGCAGGCCAAGATTGAAGGTCTTAAGGCGGAGACCCTCCTCCAGGGAATCTTGCAGGAAGTGGAACCTCCGTCACTGGGATGGGGCAGGTAAGATCATGATAAGATACAGGATATATTACGGAATCATTCTCGTGCTGACAGTGCTGCTGTTTTTGTGGACAGGAACAGCGCAGGTGCTCCTGCTTCTGCTTTTGCTGTCTGTGTTCCCGCTGCTCTCTGTCTTTCTGACGGCGGTCTGGATGTATTCTTTAAAGCTGGAGACGGTCATGCCGGCGTCCTGCATGACGGGACAGGAGGTGTCCGTACATTTTCATATCACGAAGAATCCGGGATGGACGGCCAGACAGCTGGTGATTCCTCTGACGGTGTATTACCGTATGTTTGACAGAGAGGAGTCGGCGCACCTTTCCGTATATCCGGGGTACAGCAGAAAACAGGAGTTTCTTCTGCCGGTGGAGACCGACCTCTGCGGTGAGGTGGAGATCCGGACCAGCGAGGTCTTCTGTTACGATGTTTTCCGGTTGTTCCGGATCCGGAAAACATTTGCGGACACACAGAAAATGATGATCTGTCCGCAACTGTTTCCGATCAGTCTGCTGCTCTCTCAGAGACCAAAGTCCAGGGAGACGGGAGATATTTATGATGAAAATGTCAGCGGTAATGACGCGGCGGAGATTTTTGATCTGCGCAGTTATCAGGAAGGGGACAGCATACGCTCCGTACACTGGAAGCTGTCCTCCAAGCTGGACAGGCTTTTGGTGCGGGAATTCAGCCGGCCGTCCAGCTTTGACACCATTGTCCTTTTCTCTCTTTCCGGAAAGGGAGCGGTGGCAGACCGGCGGATCGCGCAGGTGGCGGGGCTTAGCATCTCGGTCATAGAAGCCCTCCTGAAGCTGGATATTGAACACCGGGTGGGCTGCATGGTCAACGGAAGACTGCTGGAGTTTCCGGTCTGTTCCAGAACAGACATCCGAAAGGTCAGGGACAGCATGATGGGCATGCGCGCGCAGGAAGGTCCGGATCATATCATCCAGACATTCATGAAAGCCGGCCGGCAGTTTCATTACACCAAGGTGATCTACATCACGGCGCAGCTTTTTGACGAGCCGCTCAAAATGCTGACGGCACAGGTCAGCCTGACCGTGATTTTCCCTGTGGAGGGAGAAGAAGATTACACGGATAAAAACGGAGGCTACGAGCTGCTGGCGCTGTCAGAGAAGAATCCGGAACAGGGCAGATACATTTACATATGATGTGGAATAGTTGGAGAGTGAAATCATGCAGAATATGCAAAAAGAAAAGAAATATTCGGGCGGTGATGCGGCAATATCCATTTTGCTGAGTCTTTTGCTGCTGTCCGGCGCTGCGGATCTGTTCGGGG
>DXEQ01000098.1 GCA_019114885.1 Candidatus Anaerobutyricum stercoripullorum | reverse complement strand
TGTCTGATCTCCGATTCGGCCGGGCGCACCCGGCTCATCGTCTGCACATGACCAAACAGTTACGCTACATTTTAACACATTTTCTCTTTTGTGTACATTTAGGAATCTGCCGAAAACACCGGGCGGCCTCCCGGCTCTTATCGGCATTGTGTCAGGCTCTGTACACAACCTTTCCGTCGCAGATCGTACAGCGCACCTTTCCGCAGAGCTGTGCGCCGAGGAACGGAGAATTGCTGGCTTTGGACGCAAAGTGTTCCACCTGCCATACCTCGTCCGGACAGAAGATCACGATGTCCGCCGCCTTTCCCTCCGAGATATCTCCGCAGTCAAAGCCGTAGAGTCTCGCCGGGTTGAGCGTCATCCTGGCCAGAAGATCCATCATGGAAAGATACCCTCTCTTTACCAGATTGGTGACTCCCAGAGCCAGCGCGGTCTCCAGACCGATGATGCCGCTTGGCGCGGCCGAAAACTCCCGCTCCTTCTCTTCCTGTGCATGCGGCGCATGGTCCGTGGCAATCATATCGATGGTGCCATCCATCAGCCCCTCTATGATCTTTGCCTTATCCCAGCTGGTGCGCACCGGCGGATTCATCTTGCACATGGTGCCGTAATTTAACACATCTTCCTCTGTCAGCGAGAAATGATGCGGCGTCGCCTCGGCAAAAACCCGCGCTCCTTTTTGCTTCGCATAGCGGACCAGATCCACCGATCTTCCGGAGGAAATGTGCTGGATATCCACCTTCGCGCCTGTCTCCAGGGCAAGCATCACATCTCTTGCCACCATCACATCCTCCGAGACAGCCGGCGCGCCGCCAAGTCCCATCTGGTCGCTGATCACTCCCTTGTTGATACCGTTTATCTCATTGAGAGACGGGTCCTCCTCGTGAAGACTGATCGGCAGGTCCACCTTTGCCGCCATCTCCATGGCCTTTCGGATCAATCCGGCGTCAGTGAGCGGGATACCGTCATCGGTGAAACCGCAGGCGCCGTGGCGGGCCATCTCCTCAAAATCCACCAGTTCTTTTCCTTCAAAATTCTTTGACACGGCCGAAACCTGTTTCACATGAATGGGCAGTGCCTCCGCCCGCTTCAGGATATCATCAAGAACCTCCGGGCAGTCCACCACCGGCTTCGTGTTCGCCATGCAGACCACCGTGGTATATCCGCCGGCCGCTGCCGCCGCGCTGCCCGTCTCCAGATCTTCTTTGTACGTAAATCCCGGATCACGGAAATGTACATGGACGTCCACCAGTCCCGGCGCCACGATACAGCCGGAAGCGTCAATGACCTGCTCCGGTTCCCGGCCTTCCTCACCGTCGGACCGGTCAGCAGGCGTCGCACCGCTCCGGGCGGAATCTGTGGCTTTCTCTGCCGCGTCTCCGAATCCGACAATCCGTCCGTCTTTGACCCAGACGTCCGTCACTTCGTCCATTCCTGTGGCAGGATTCATGACTCTGCCGTTTTTTATGAGAAGCACCGCTTTCCCTCCTCTTTATCTATCAGCTCGCTGTCTGTTTCCCTGATCGTCAGTTCCTCTTCCTCTTCATTCTGAAAAGGAGCGTTCAGCTGCAGCGTTCCGTCCAGCACAAAGCGGCCGTCCAGAATGATCGGCACTTCCACCCTCTCTTTGCTCACAGCCACAATCCGCCCCAGCGCCTCATACGGGATGGTGATATCCGTATGACAGTTAAAATAAGCCTTCTTCGGGTTCTCCTTGCGAAGGACAGAGCACTCGTTATCTCTGGAGACAATCTCCTTCCCGTCCGGATTGAACACCCGCACATCCTCCGCGTAAGAGTAGCAGGTGTCGCCCAGCGCCACATGCGGTCCCATCTTCTCCGCGATCAGGATTGGCAGCTTGTTCATGATATCGTATCTGGCTGCCATCACATAGGCGGTGGTGTTGGTGCCGATGGCAAACTCTCCCATCGGAAGCGTCTCCCGGTTAAACAGCAGATTCTCCTTGATGAACTTCTTCCCTTCCTCCGGGTCCGGGAAATTATCGCAGGAGTACTCCGTCACCATGCCATCCTCAAACTGAATCCGCAGGTTCTTATAGCACAGACCGTTCAGGAATACCTTTCCCACATGCAGAAGACCGTTGGTTCCCTTAAGCCGCGGTGAAGTGAACACCTCGCCCACCGGGATATTGACGTCGGCCAGACAGTTCTCAAACTTCGTCTGTGTCTCCGGGTCCTCCAGATCCATGAGGGCCACCGTAAGATTCGTCATGTTGCTTCCCCGCCCCATGATCTTGACATACGCGGCCTTATCCAGCACATCGATCATATTCTGCTGGATCTTTTTGTATTTCTCCTTATCCAGATTGTTGACCTTCCGGACTTCCTCAAAAATCTCCTCAAACTTCTCTCCGATGGATGGCAGCGGATAGGCGATGATCGTAAAGCTCCGCTCATCCTGATTGATGAATTCGTTCAGGAGCGCGTTGGATTCCGTCGCGTATTCCACCTGCAGGTTCTGCTGTCTTTCACTCAGCCGGTAGGCTTCCGGCTTGCTCACCGGTTCAAACGGCGTATCGCCAAACACTTCAAAGCAGGCCGGTCCCGCAAATCCTTCCGCGTAATCGGCATATTCCTCGTATGCCTTCCGCATACATGTAAGCTTCCGGTCCAGCATCCGTTTATCCAGATAAATGGCTTCATCGAAACGATGATCATAGTCATACTGCTCATTTGGATTGGAAGAAACGTATCCGATCCGGATGTTCTGTCTCTTATTCAATGTGTTGACCGCCGCCCGGTAGATGACCGGCTCCAGCCCCATCTCCCGGAACTGATAGACGGCCGCCCGGATGATACGCTCAAACCCGATATTATATCGGATATTGACCGTCCTCTTTGTGGACAGATCCACATTTTTCAGGGCAAATCCCTCTCTGTATCCATCCGTAAATGTAAAGGCGATCTCCTCGATCTCCTTCTGCGGCAGGCTGCTTAAATACTGTGCCGTTCGGATTTCATTTTCTGAAATATACTCCCCGTAAGAATACAGATAGCGGATGTCAGACAGATCTGCCCTCATCACGATATCCGTGGCAAAGGAGAGGGATGGATCGAGAAGCTCCCGCACCCGCCAGCCTACCCATTCCTCCGCGTAATCGTAGAGGAACCAGTAGATGACGTCTTTTACCTTATGGTAGCTGACCTCTCCATTCTCAAACATGCAGTAAATCTCAATGAACAGTTCATTTAAAAATGTCATCTTCTCCAGATTCTGTTCAAAAATAAATACCCGCTCCGCGCGAAGTTCTGTATATAAAAAGCTTAAGATCCTTCCGTATTCTTCTCCCAGCGTCCGCACCGCGTAGGCCGGGTTGGCATAGGAAGTCTCATAGTTCTCCGGAAAGAGTTCTTCGTAAAACTCCCGGTTCTCCCGCTTTAAATCCTCGATCGTACATCGTTCCAGAATATCGTCGGCTACCGCCACATAAATGGCACGACATTTCTCAAGGAACGCAGCCGTCTTCATAAAATAGGTCCGAAGCTCCCCGGTCGGCGTCTCGCTCTTTCCGGACGCGATTTCCCGGATTCGTTCCGCCGCCAGCTCAAACCGCTCGGACACCGCTTCATTTTTTTCTTTTAACAATACTCTGTAATCCATATATCCGTCCTCCCTGTCTGATATCACTCTATTACAGCATGATCAATGTAATACCCAGAAAAATAACAATGATATTGAGACAGATACCTGAAATCTTAAACTGCTGGTTTGTCTTCACATCGTCATAGCTTAACACACCCCAGAGAACGCCAAAAAAAGCGAGAATGACCAGAAGACACCCGATCAGCCCGCCGGCGATCCCCACATTTCCATGACTTGCGATGGAAACCAGCATCAATATGATAAAACCAACAAGTTCCACAATTCCCATAATCAATGTAATGACTGCGTTTCTGGAAACCTTTTTTTCGGAAAAAGACAATGCATTTCTTGAAATCATTCTTCTACTCCTTCTTCTCCCTGTTCTTCCTGCGGCGCCGGGCCAGCATAAACCGATATCCTTTATGAGCGATACTGTAGCAGATCCACCCCGCCACTCCGCCCAGCGTATTCATCATCAGATCATCCACATCAAAAACGCCGACCTTCGTCACGAGCTGCAGAGTTTCTATAGAGAGTGTAAATAAAAAAGTATATATGATAATCCGAATGAGGCCGGTCGGCTTCGTTCTCCACAGGGGCACCAGCATACCCACCGGGAAAAAGACGAGAAGATTCCCGATGAGATTAAGGGCAAATGCCTCCGTGCTGACACGGTCCCGGTACACGATAAAACGCCGTATCTCCTCAAATGGAATGAGATTGTACCGGTAGGTGCTGTAGCCCTCCACCCGGCCCAGTCTGTCACTGAACAATACAAAATATAACACAACGCAGCCGTATATGATCAGGAAGAAAAAACTCAGCGAACCAATCCTCTTTCTGGTTATTTTTTTCAATATATCCATTTCCTTCCATCATATAATGCACACAGGAATCTTCTTCCTTCCGGCAAAGCGTCTCCTGCCCCCTGCCCGGAAAAAAGCCGACTCCTGCTTTTGAATCATGTTCAGGGCAATGTAAGACCTGCCCTGGTATCATATCATGATGTTCTTCTTTGCTGACAGCGCACGGGCGCCGTTGATGATTGTCAGGACACCCAGACTGATTCCCACAGCCATACATAAGATGCCCACAACGATTCCCGAAGCGCCAATCTGGTTCAATGTCTTAAAAACCTTTTCATTCATAAAAGCAATCTGCCTCCTTATTTCACACCATACTGCTCGTAATACGCGTCAATCGCTGCCTTTATCTCGTCATCAATAATTATCTGCCCTTTGTACGGTTTATTATACAGATGCTCCACAACTTCTTCCATGGTCACGATGGCCGTCGTCTTAAATCCGTAGGTATCCCGGATCTCCTGCAGGGCGCTCTTCTCTCCCTGTCCTCTCTCCATACGGTCCACGGAAACAACCAGACCGATCACATCCACATCTCCCTGCGCCTTCACGATCGGCAGCGTCTCCTGAATGGAAGTGCCCGCCGTCGTCACATCCTCGATGATCACGATCTTATCGCCGTCCTGAATCGGGCTTCCCAGCAGGATTCCCTTATCGCCGTGATCTTTGACCTCCTTGCGGTTGCTGCAGTAACGGATATCCGTGTCATATTTCTCTGAAATGGCGATGGTCGCCGCCACAGACAGCGGGATTCCCTTATAAGCCGGCCCGAACAACACGTCAAAATCCAGACCGAACTGATCATGAATCGCCTGCGCATAATACTCTCCCAGTCTCTTAAGCTGAGCTCCTGTCCGGTAAAATCCCGTATTCACAAAAAATGGCGTCTTTCTCCCACTCTTGGTCACAAAATCGCCAAACTTCAGCACGTTACAATCGATCATAAACTCAATAAACTCTTTCTTATAC
>DXEQ01000009.1 GCA_019114885.1 Candidatus Anaerobutyricum stercoripullorum | reverse complement strand
CCAGGTTAAAAAACGACAGCGCACAGTCAGGATAACACCCGTTCCCACTAGAAGGGCGAGCATGACCGGCCCCCACACCACATGATCCACCGCTGTGATTTTTTCCGCCAGATACTCCATGCCGCACCTCTTTGCGCGCCCTTAACCTGCGCTTCGCTGCCTTTTTTATATTCAATTGTATGAAACGAAATGGGAATTATGTTTAAAAAGACGAATTTGTGAAACAGACGACGGCGGGAGCTCCCATGCTCCTTCGTGCAAGCACGGGAGCCAGACCTTTTCCAATTCCGCTCCCTGCTCTTTTCATAGTCTGTGCCATGCCCTCCTTCACAGGCCGGCGCACCGAAGAACATGGGCGCATAAAACGCCGTCTGTACAATGAAAGGTCGTCTACACAGCCACTCTAATTAAATAGTGTAGAGACGGTTGCTGTTTTATATAAGATCTTGATTCGCGGCGGAAAGGATGTGGATACAGCGCGACGACTGTGCAGGCCGCGGAAACTTACTTCTTTATAAAGAATACAGGGTCGCGGGCCTAAAGTGGAGGAGGAGGGTTCGTATCCATCATCCTTCCGGCCCGCGGAGAAGATGCTATACAGTAGCAACTTCTCCACAACTCTTTATTTCTTCCAGATCATGACCGTCTTACCCATCATTTTATGGATATCCAGTTCAAATGCCTTATTCATATCAGCGATGGAATGAATCTCCACCTGCGCGCCGACAATATTGCTCAAGTATCCGAGAATCTCCGGATGTTCCTGATACATTTCCACAGTCTTTTCGAAGTCCTCTCTGGAACTCCGGCTGCTGCCGAAAAGGCGAAGTCCCTTTTCCAGCACCATGCGGGTGTTGATCGGAATCGGGTACTCGGATACGCCCAGAAGGGAGATGGTCCCTTCCGGATGGATCAGATCGATGATCTGATTGATGGCTTTCTGAGAGGCGTCGCCGCCCACGCACTCAAATGCATGGTCGATCTCCACGCCTTCCGGCACATCCCACACCAGATAAGTTTCATCCGCAAAAGAAAAACTGCTCAGCTTCTCCTTGTCCGTTCCGAAAATGATCAGTCTGGTGTCCGGGTACATGTAACGGAAAAAGAGCGAGGTGATATAGCCCAGATTGCCATCTCCCCAGATACCCACCACATTTCTTCTTGCATGGGCAAAGCGGTCGAAGCGGCGCAGGGCCTGTACACTGACCGTCACGATCTCTGTGAATGCTGCCACGGTCCGGTCGATATCCTGCGGAAGACGGAGCACCCGGTCTCTGTCCAGAGCCACGTTATCCTGCATAAAACCATCAAAACCGCTGGCACGGAATCTGGAACTGCGCAGATAGTTCTCTCCAATGATATCGTCTTTCTCCACCGGCGTATTCGGAATCATAACGACCAGTTCGCCCGGCTTGAACTCACCCAGCGGGTCATAGACCACATCGCCGATGCCTTCATGAATGAGAGCCATCGGCAGCTTCTTTGCCAGAATCTCCGCCGGACGGCTGCCCTGATAATAGCGCTGGTCCGCATGACAGATGGAAAGGTGCGTCGGGCGTACCACCACCTGTTCTCCGTTTAAATCAATATCGTTAAAGGCCACCTCAAATCTTCTGGGAGCGACCAGACGGTATACTGTATTTAACATGTCTATTCTCCTTTTATCAAAGTCTCAGCAACTCTTAAGTCGTATGGATATGTGATCTTGATATTAAATACCTCGCCCTCCACCAGATAGACTTTTTCTCCCTTCATGACACAGATCTTGCAGGCGTCCGTAAGAATCTTCTTCTCATCCGGTGTCAGTGACTCGTAAAGCTCTTTGAGCTTCTTCGCGCGGAAAGACTGCGGAGTCTGTCCCTGATACATGATGGAACGGTCCGGGATATTGCTGATCACATCGTGTCCCTTGCTCTCCACGATCGTATCAGAAGCCGGGATCACTGTATCACAGGCGCCATACTGGATGGCATAATTGATATTATCCTCAATGATCCTGTGGGTCAGGAACGGGCGAACGGAATCATGGGTCACAATGATCGTATCGTCATCCAGTCCGTACTCTTTCTCGATATAGCGGATAGAATTCATGATCGTCTCATTCCGTGTATCCCCGCCCTCGATGACCACGATCCGGTCCGGATTGCTGAAATTCTTCCGGATCAGGTTCTTTGTATGATTGATCCACTGATTCGGGCACAGCACGATGATCTTCTCAAACCGGCTGTTCACATAAAACTTCTCAATAGTATGCACAATGATCGGCTTATCTCCGATGGTGAGAAACTGCTTCGGCTTCTCCACATTACCCATCCTGCTGCCGATACCTCCTGCCAAAATTACTCCAAATATCATGGTATCCTCCTTGTTGATCCCGGTATCACTTCCGGTCTTTTCTCAAACCTGAGGCGCGTTCCCACGTCCCGGGTCAGTCTGTGATTATCGCTCTGCCTGATAATCTGCTTTCTCTATTCTATCATAAGAATGGCAGTTTGCAATGAAAAATAAAAAAGCTGCCGCAAATATGCGACAGCTCTTCTATATATTATGAATTCCAGATCGGGCCGTAGGCCAGCTTCAGCTTGCTGATCTGCTGCGCCGTCACATTGCCGATGGCGCTCACAATAGCCTGATAGGTCTTCGGACGGCTCTTCTGCAGGGCCGATGCATTCAGCGTGTAATCACGGAAGGACTCCGCAAAATACTCGGACGCATTCTGCGTGACATAACTCTTGTTCGTTCCGGTGTATTTGCCCTTCTCTTCATTATAGATGGCGGCAAAATCGGACTTCCGGTCCACATTGCCGGCCACAAATGCCAGGAAATGTCCCATCTCATGATAGATGGTATCTCCCTCTTTCCGAAGGATAATGGACTGATTTCTCGCATTGAAATATCCGGAATAGGAAACGCTCGAATCGATGGTCACCGTAAAGCCCAGCGTGGTGTACGCGTTCATGACCGCACTGTTAAGCTTCGGCGCCAACGTCTTGATATCTTTGGACTCCGCGTTGTCCGAAGTGGACTGTGCCTGCACATTACCCGCTGCCTGTACGCTGGTCTCCGTTATGGTCGTCACCTTCGTGATGATCACTTTTTTACGGGAGTTCTTTTTGAACTTCTGCCTCTTCACTGTGATCACGGTTGTCTTGGTAACGATCACATTAGAACCGTTCTGCTGGGTATCCGTGGAATCCTTTGTCTTCTTTGACTTCTTGGTGCGAGTCTTTTTAGCCGGCTTCTTTAAGGTTACCGTCTTCTTTGAAGTCTTGGTATCCTTCGTCACCTTCGGCTTACCCGGCGCCAGCGGGACACCGTCCGGCCCGATGATCACCGTCTCGCCCTCATGATCGACGAAAGTGGTCAGTTCCGGCACATTGGTGGTCGCCTGCCGCCACGTATAGGCTCCTCCTCCGGCGATCAGGACTACCGTAAGCAGGATGGCAAGCTTACCGGCAAGCCCCCTCTTTCTGTTTTTATTCTGCATGTTCTCGTCTTTTATGCTGTTTTCTTTTTGATTATCCATATCTTTTCTCATCTTACACATCCTTTCTGACTGCGTGTATCGAAGATCCCTCCGCACTGTTCGGCCAACAGGTCCCGGCTTATCCTTCCGGCCTGCAATACATTTGCCAGGCAGGTCCCGGTCTTCCCTTCCGGCCTGTGATACATTTGCCAAACAGGCAGTACATTTGCATATATAATATAGAAAAACCGCTTATACAGGTCATATAAGCGGTCGCCAATCACATAATCATGGATAATTGATACACATTCTTACATAAATGCGGCAACCGGCTGTCATAGTCCCTCCGACCTTAGACCCTTGGCTTTGCGTCTCCGCCTTTCAACGGGTTTGCCTTTGTAATTTACAGATTCAGTATAGTATGGCTCCTCTCTTTTGTCAACCTGTTTTTCCAGGATTTTATACATTTTGCGGCCATTCCGTCACAAAGCGCAGATTTCCTGCATTTTCTCTTCACAAAAGTGGGGAATGATGGTATAATCAGACCGTTGTGAATTTTCATCAGAGCATTCCTGCACAGGAGAGAAATGCATCCGCTGTACAGTTCCGTCTGCGGCGGGCATTTTTTAGGGCGGGACTCTTTTTTTAACCAATTTTATCCGCACAGCGCGGACACAGGTGTTTCTACAGCAAACATTTTTTGTTTATCTCTTATTACGATAGAATGGAG
Organism: Candidatus Anaerobutyricum stercoripullorum; assembly: GCA_019114885.1. GTDB lineage: Bacteria > Bacillota > Clostridia > Lachnospirales > Lachnospiraceae > Anaerobutyricum > Anaerobutyricum stercoripullorum. The sequence goes on along the minus strand of DXEQ01000009.1, from coordinate 12,757 downwards.
GATACCATGAAAGATTTAATCGAGATCCGGTGGCACGGCCGGGGTGGTCAGGGCGCAAAAACCGCTGCTCTTCTCCTCGCCGATGTCGCTTTCAGCACAGGAATGTACGTTCAGGGTTTCCCGGAGTACGGCCCGGAGCGAATGGGCGCTCCGATCACCGCCTACAACCGCTTAAGCTCTTCCGCCATTCGGGTACATTCCAATATCTATGACCCGGACTACGTTGTGGTGGTGGACGAGACCCTTCTGGATTCCGTCCATGTGACCGACGGTCTGAAAAAGGAGGGCGCCATCGTCATCAATACCGCCCGCCCGAAGGAAGAGATTCTTCCCCATCTCCACGGATATGAGGGCCGGGTGTACACTATTGACGCCCGGAAGATCTCCCTGGAGACACTGGGACGGTATTTTCCGAACTCTCCGATGCTGGCCGCCATCGTAAAGGTCAGCGGTATCATGGAGGAAGAACGTTTCTTAGAAGAAATGCGCAAATCCTACGCACATAAATTTGCATCAAAGCCGGAGGTCATCGAAGGAAATATGAAGGCGCTCTCTCTGGCTTTACAGGAGGTACAGTAATGGCATCAGATATCAGCAAGTTAGGTTTGGATGTGAAGTGGCAGGATCTCACCCTGGGATGTACCGTTGTGGGAAGCTGCACCGCTGCCGAATTCAATACCGGCGAATGGCGGACTGACACTCCAAAGTTTATCGAAGAAAAATGTAAACAATGTCTCCTCTGCGCGCCGGCCTGTCCGGACAGCGCCATCCCGATTGTGGGCGGCAAACGGGGAGAGTTTGATCTTGACCACTGCAAAGGATGCGGCATCTGCGTGAAGGCCTGTCCTTTCGACGCCATCGTCATGTTAAAGGGGGTAAGATAATATGGGAATCAAAGATCGTTTATCCGGAAATGAAGCGGTAGCCAACGCCATGCGTCAGATCAATCCTGACGTTATGCCTGCTTACCCGATCACTCCGTCCACAGAAATCCCTCAGTATTTTACCAGCTTTGTGGCAAATGGACAGGTGGACACGGAGTTCATCCCTGTAGAGAGTGAGCACAGCGCCATGAGCGCCTGCATCGGCTCTGAGGCCGCCGGCGCGAGAACCATCACCGCCACCTCTTCCTGTGGTCTGGCCCTCATGTGGGAAGTATTAAATGTGGCGGCTTCCGACAGGCTTCCAATCTGTCTGGCGCTTGTAAACCGCGCCCTCTCCGGCCCGATCAACATCAACTGCGATCACTCTGACGCCATGGGTGCCCGCAATACCGGCTGGATTCAGATTTTTGCCGAGAACAACCAGGAGGCATACGACAACATGATCCAGGCATACCGTATCGCGGAGCACAAGGATGTCATGCTTCCGATCATGGTCTGCCAGGACGGTTTCATCACCAGCCACGCAGTAGAGAACATTGAACTGCTGGAAGACGATGTGGTGAAGGATTTCGTGGGAGAATATGAACCGGAACACTATCTCTTAAAAGACGGCGAGTCCATCGCCTACGGACCATACGCCGTGACCAACTACGTCATGGAAGCGCGTCGGGCACAGATGCAGGGGCTTCGCAACGCCAAACAGGTCACTCTGGATGTGGCGGCAGAGTTTGCCAAAATCTCCGGAAGACAATACGGATTATTTGAAGAATATAAACTGGACGACGCAGAATATGCCATGGTGCTGATCGGTTCCGCCGCAGGAACCGCCAAAGACACGGTGGACGCTCTCCGGGAACAGGGCATCAAGGCCGGCATCCTGAAGATTCGTCTCTTCCGTCCATTCCCTGCTGAGGAGATTGCCGACGCCCTCTCCCATGTGGCCTGCCTGGCCGTCATGGACCGGACCGAAGACTTCAACACCAACTGCGGTCCTCTCGGCGCGGAGATCAAATCCGCTCTTTACAACAAGAATCTTCATCCGGCAGTCATCAATTACTGCTACGGCCTCGGCGGCCGTGATGTGACCGTGGAAAGTCTCACATCGGTATTTGAAGATCTGATGGAAGTAAAAAAGACCGGCAATGTCGGCGAGGCTTACCGGTATTTATCCGTGAGAGAATAGGAGGAACCCGTCATGGCTTATAATTTAAAACAGACTTTAAATAAAGAAGAAAGACTGGCGCCGGGACACCGCATGTGCGCCGGCTGCGGCGCTACCATTGCCGTAAGAAATGTACTCCGCGGCCTTCATGACGGCGACGAAGCCGTCATCACCTGCGCCACCAGCTGTCTGGAGGTCTCTTCCTTCATGTATCCGTACACCGCATGGAAGGATTCTTTCATTCACGACGCTTTTGAGAATGCCGGCGCCACCTGCAGCGGTGTGGAGACCGCCTACCGCGCCTTAAAGAAAAAGGGAAAAGTAAAAAACACACATAAATTTATCGCATTCGGCGGAGACGGCGGTACATACGATATCGGTTTCCAGTCCCTTTCGGGAGCCATGGAGCGAAACCACGACATGGTTTATGTCTGCTATGACAACGAAGCTTACATGAACACCGGTATCCAGCGTTCTTCCGCCACCCCACTGTATGCGGACACGACCACCACCCCGGTCGGCACCGATTCCGAGGGAAAAACACAGAACCGCAAAGATCTGGCACAGGTCATCGCCGCCCACAATATTCCTTACGTGGCACAGACCACTTTCGTGAAGAACTTCAAGGACATCCATGTAAAGTCCGAGAAAGCGATCTACACACCGGGCGCCGCCTTTTTAAATGTGCTGGCCCCATGTCCGCGCGGCTGGCGCTACGAGATGGACGATATCTTAAACATCTGCCAGCTGGCCGTAGACACCTGCTTCTGGCCTCTTTTTGAGGTCATCGACGGCGAGTGGATCGTCAATTACGAACCGAAGAAAAAGCTTCCGATCGAAGACTTCCTCCGCCCGCAGGGCCGCTTCAAACACCTCTTCAAACCGGGCAAAGAGCATCTCATCGCCGACATCCAGGCAGAGGTGGACCGCCGTTGGGATGAGCTTTTGAAGCGGGCGAAATAAAAAGTGGCCGAACAGACGACGGCGGGATCGTCCATGCCGCTTCGTCCGCCGACACCCTCAGTTCGGACATCAAGAGTTTATAGTCAGGCAGGGAGGAATCGCTCAAAAGCGATTCCCGGCTGACGCCTTCCGTCATTGAAAAATGCCTGCTCCTTCGTGCAAGCACGAGAGCCAGATCTTTTTCAATTCTGCTCCCTGCTCTTTCCAAAGTCTATGCCATGTCCTCCTTCACAGGCCGGCAGGACGAAGGACATGGACACATAATACGCCGTCTGAGAAATGAAGGGTATGTCTCGTCTCAGATAATATTTGGGACGGTTGCTGTTTTATATCAGGTCTTAATTCGCGGCGGAAAGGGTGTGGATACAGCGCGACGACGACTGTGCAGGCCGCGGAAAAGATAAGATACAGTAACAAGTCCCCATCTCCTGCGAGGCTTGCTTCACTTCCTCAACTCTTCACACACTGCAAGGTATCGCTCTTCCACTTCCCTGCGCGGCATCTCCGCAAACACCGGCTGACTTCTCAGCCCGGCGCCGGGGTCACCGCAGCCCACACCCATGTAATGAAGAAACTCAAAGTATAATAAGGTCTTATCTATTTCTTTGACGATACGCTTTTCTTCTGCCGAAGGCACACGCCCGGCAAACTTCTCATAAATCATCGCAAGGAGCTTTCGCTCCGCCTTGCCATACGCCGGCATACGCTCTTTCACCGGACTGATAAAGTCTCCGAGGTAAGCTTCCGCACCATCATGAAGGAGACAGAATAGCTGGATATCCCGCGGCAGATCGCGCGCCTTTGCCTCCGCTGCACATTCCAGGCAGTGCTGCGCCACCGTATGTATTTCAGGGAAATGCCCGTTGGCCCGGCTGATCATGGAGAGCGCGTGTGCAATATCCTCCAATCGAATCTGTTCCGGATTCGGGGCCAGCGGGTCCATAAGGATTCCCGTGTATGTCATAATGTTCATTATATCTTCCACCTCCTCCATTTTTCCTGGCACGACATTTCTTAATTCCAGTATAATATAACATACTTATTGAAAGTTTTCCGGTACATTTCTTGTTTTTTTGCGGCGTAAAGTAAATTGGTTCAATCATGTCAACAAGCACGAAACGATACTGATACAATTTTAACACGATTCTGAATCAATACTTCTCAGAATATATAAAAACAGCGCAGACAATATTTTCATTATCTGCGCCATTTTTCAATATTCCCTTGAAATATTTACTCCATTTTCTTTCAGCGAACTTTTCAATATTTCCAGAGACTTTATACTGTTATGAAATTTCCACTCAAATTATTTCGCCACGATATTCACAATTCTGCCTGGCACGTAGATCTCCTTGCGGATGGTTCCGGTCAGCTTCTTGCCGAGGGCTTCTTTTGCTTTGGCGAGGACGTCGTCTTTGTCGGCATCCACCGGGATGGAGATGGTGCAGCGGGTCTTTCCGTTCACCTGTACAGGGATCTCGATCTCATCATCTTTCATGGCGTCCTCATCGTACTCCGGCCATCTCTGATCGAAGATGGAGTCGGTGTGACCGAACTGTTCCCACAGTTCCTGCGCGATGTGCGGAGCAAATGGAGCGAGAAGGATAGTGTAGGTCTCCAGTGTGGCCTTGTCCACGCCGCCCTTCTTACTCTGCTCGATGAGCTTGTTATTGTACTCCATGAAACCGCTGACAACGGTGTTCAGGCTGAAAGAATTGAGACGGGTGGTGATATCGTATACCAGTTTGTGGCGGATCTTGATCAGCTCGTCCGTCTCAGCCACCTCTTTGTCCTTGTTGTCCATGGCCATCTTCCAGAAACGGTTCAGGAAACGGTATACGCCGTCGATTCCCTTGTCGTCCCACTCGGAATCCAGTTCCGGCGGTCCCACGAACAGCTCGTAAAGACGGAGGGAATCACAGCCGTAATCTCTTACCAGATCGTCCGGGGAAACAACATTTCCTTTGGACTTACTCATCTTGATACCATTCTTTCCGGTGATCATACCCTGATTGAACAGCTTCTTAAACGGCTCGTCAAAATCGATGGCGCCGATATCATACAGGAACTTGGTGTAGAATCTGGAATACAGCAGGTGCAGTACCGCATGCTCCACACCGCCGATATACATATCTACCGGCAGGTACTTGTCGGCCTTCTCCTTGCTCACCAGCTCTTTATCATTCTTGCTGTCCACGTAACGCAGGAAGTACCAGGAAGATCCGGCCCACTGCGGCATGGTGTTGGTCTCTCTCTTAGCCGGAGCGCCGCAACACGGACAGGTGGTATTCACCCAGTCGGTGATGTCTGCCAGCGGAGATTCTCCGGTTCCGGTCGGCTGGTATTTCTCCACCTCCGGAAGCAGTAACGGGAGTTCTTCTTCCGGAACAGGAACAGCGCCGCATTTCGGGCAGTGCACGATCGGGATTGGCTCGCCCCAGTAACGCTGACGGGAGAATACCCAGTCACGCAGCTTGTAATTCACCTGTTTCTTTCCGATGCCTCTCTCCTCGATCATGGCCGGGGCTTCTTTCTTAAGAACGGCGGACTCCATGCCATTCCACTCGCCGGAATTGATCATGGTTCCCACTGCGTCCGTGTAGGCTTCGGTCATGTTCTCAATCTCCTGACCGTCTTTGGCGATAACCTGAACGATCGGGATATTGAACTTCTTCGCAAACTCAAAGTCACGGTCATCATGGGCCGGCACACACATGATAGCGCCGGTACCGTAGTCAGCCAGCACGTAATCTGCCAGCCAGATCGGAATCTTCTCACCGCTCAACGGATTGATGGCGTAAGAACCGGTGAACACGCCGGTCTTCTCCTTATCCTGCAGACGATCCACATTGGACTTCATGCTGGAATCGAAAATGTATTTCTCAACAGCTTCTCTTGTCTCATCGGTAGCCAGCTCTTTGGCCAGGGCGTGTTCCGGAGCCAGCACCATGAAGGTGGCGCCGTAAAGGGTATCCGGTCTTGTGGTGTAGACGGTAATCTTCTCATCGCGTCCATCCACCGGGAAATCCACCTCTGCGCCGTAACTCTTGCCGATCCAGTCCGTCTGCATCTTCTTAACCTTCTCCGGCCAGTCCAGCTTATCCAGGTCATTTAACAGACGGTCCGCGTATTTGGTGATGCGGAGCATCCACTGTTTTAAATTCTTCTTGGTCACCGGAGAACCGCATCGCTCGCAGCAGCCGTCCACAACTTCCTCGTTGGCAAGACCGGTCTTACAGGACGGACACCAGTTGATCGGCATCTCTTTTTCGTAAGCCAGCCCGGCCTTGAACATCTTTACAAAAATCCACTGGGTCCATTTGTAGAAATTCGGGTCCGTGGTGTTGACTTCCATATCCCAGTCATAGATTGCGGCAATCTCGTTGATCTGACGCTTGATATTCTTGATATTCTGCTCAGTAGTCACCTTCGGATGGGTTCCCATCTTGATGGCGTAGTTCTCAGCCGGGAGACCGAAAGCGTCCCATCCCATCGGATGGATCAGGTAATATCCCTGCAGCATCTTATAACGGCTCCATACGTCACTGATCACATAGCCTCTCCAGTGTCCCACGTGCAGTCCGCTGCCGGATGGATACGGGAACATATCCAGACAGTAATATTTCGGTTTCTTCCCGTCGTTGACATTGACGGGATGCTCCTCCCAGTGCTTGCGCCATTTCTGCTCAATGGCTCTATGATTATACGGTGTTGCCATATTTCTTTCCTCCTGTCACACATTTTGTCATTGCTATCGTCTTATACTGCCGGCGTCTGCGGCGCGGATACCGGCGGCGTAGCCGGTGCAGCCGGAACTGCCGTCTTTTTTGGTTTTTTTACGGTAAATGTAACTTTCAGCGACTTCGTAAGCAGGGTCCGCGGGTCTGTGACCGTGTAAGTGATCTTATATTTGCCCGGCTTCGACGACTTCACTTTACCCTTCACCGTTACATTTTTTAATAAGGTAGAAGTGGAAGTGGTCGGGGATGTGACCTTGATCAGCTTCCGGAGCTTCTTCTTGTTCATCTTTCTTCCGTAAGGAATCTTCTTTGACGCGGACTTCTTCAGACGGATCTTCGGGTAATACGGATTGGCCGGATCCGGATCTGTCGGGTCCCAGCCAGTCCTTCTGGCAGTGGACACCTTCAGCTTGCTTCTGGTCGGCTTCTTCAGAGTCCGTGACTCCCCGATGACCACTCTGGTTCCGATACTGCAGTGATCGTAGATCCATTTTGCGTCGGTGACGGCCAGACGGATGCATCCCGCAGAAGCCTGCGATCCCAGCTTGTTGTACTCTGCCGTTGACATCTGATTCTTAACCGTCCTGTAATAATAAACGGAATGAAACAGATAAGAACCATAGATCCTGGTGCAATACTGCCCGTACACGCCGCCGTTTAGGGCATGCCAGCGCATCTTGCTCACCGTATTATACGTACCGCCGATGGTGGAATAATTCTTGCCGGTGGAACAGTACATGGCGCGCACGACCCGTCCTCTTCCGTCCACCACATTGACAATATTCGTCCTGCGGTTCACATAAATCGTGTACCGGCTGGCTGCCTGTGCTTCCATTCCATGTCCGTACAGAAAGGCCGCAGCAAAAAATAAAACTGCCGCCGCCATGACAATTCGTCTTATTTTCATGAATCTCTCCCTTTCTTTCCTCTTTTATCCCTGGGTATTATTATATAATTTTTCCTCCGTTTGTAAAGGAAAAAATGTGCAAAGCCTTCCCTTTCCCGCAAAAATCAGGCGGGAATGATACAAAAATCCTCCTTTATTGCCCTGCCCTGCAAAATGTGATATAGTAAACGGGACATACAGCATCGTTTGACTGCAGAGACTGCCGGGCGATATTACAGTCCGCCTGTCCTGCATAAAACAGAATTCATGATCAAGGAGGCGTAAACATGATCGAATTTAACCATTTTAATTTCAATGTTCTGAATCTGGAAAAAAGCATTGCATTTTATAAGGAAGCACTTGGTCTTTCCGTAGTCCGGGAGAAAGACTCCTCTGACGGAAGCTTTAAGATTGTCTATCTGGGTGACGGCCGCACCGGCTTTTCTCTGGAGCTCACCTGGATGCGCGACCGGAAAGAGCCGTACGACCTGGGCGACGAGGAGTTCCATCTGGCATTCAAGACCGACGAGTACGACACCTTCCACAAAAAACATGAAGAAATGGGCTGCATCTGTTATGAGAATCCTTCCATGGGTATCTATTTTATCAATGACCCGGACGGATACTGGATCGAGATCGTTCCGGTAAGATAAAGCTGCCTTTTTACATTTCTCCCGAAGGGAATATTTATGCGCTATACGAAATCAACTGTCCAAAAGAGAAGGAAGCAGCTCCATTCACGGAAAAAAAGGCTTCACAGCTCATTTTCCGTCCTGTTATTTAAAATATTTCTTCTGCTGCTTCTGGCAGTCATCGCCGGAGGCGGCGGGCTGGTCTACGGCTCCGTGCAGGGAATGATCAAGACCACTCCCACCAGCTACAATCTGAAGCCGAAGTATTCAGCCACGATCATTTACGATGACAGCGGCGAGAAGGTCCAGGTCTTAAGCGACTACTCTTCCAACCGCATTATTGTGGGATACGAACAGATTCCCGCCAACTTAAGAAATGCATTTATCGCCATCGAAGATGAGCGTTTCTACCAGCACAACGGCGTGGATTTAAAGGGTGTGATCCGGGCCGGCTTCACCGCCATCCGCAACCACGGGGCCACCGAGGGGGCCAGCACCATCACCCAGCAGCTCATCAAAAACAACGTGTTTGAAGTCTGGGATGAGACGAATTTCCTGGCCAAGGTCAAGCGGAAGATTCAGGAACAGTATCTGGCCATTCAGGTGGAGAAAGCCACCTCCAAAGAAGAGATTCTCACAGATTACCTGAATACCATCAACCTGGGCAAGGGAACGCTGGGCGTGGAATCCGCCGCCAATTATTATTTTGACAAATCGGTGGAAGACCTTACTTTATCCGAGTGCGCCGTGCTGGCCAGCATCACAAAGAATCCGACCCGGCTGAATCCGATCGATCATCCGGAGGATAATAAGGAGAGACGGGATATTGTTCTCAAAAAAATGTACGAATTGAACTACATTTCCAATGAAGAATACGAGGCGGCTCTGTCCGACGATGTGTATTCCCGTATTTCCAGACGGCAGGCCAGCCAGAATCAGCAGGCGGTGTATTCTTATTATACCGACGCGCTGATCACGCAGATTGTGGAGGATCTTCAGAGTGAATACGGCTACACGCAGGCACAGGCTTACAATCTTGTATACCGGGGCGGACTGCGGATTCACTCCACTCAGTCCACACAGATGCAGGCGATCGCCGATTCTGTCATCAACGATAAGAGCAATTACCCTGTGGAGACGGATTATTCTCTGGAATACGACCTGCATGTCACAAAAGCGGGCGGAGAGAATATGATCTACACTGAGCGGGATATCCGGGATTATTTCCGCAATACGAAGGGCGAGACCGGCTACCGCACCGTCTATCCGACGAAGAAGGCCATGCGGAAGGCCATCCGCGTTTTCAAAAAAAATGTACTGAGCGAAGACGATGAGATTCTGTCTGAAACCGTGCGTTTTGCGCTGGAACCGCAGATCTCCTACTCTCTGATCGACCAGGCCACGGGACAGGTCAAGGTTCTGGTCGGAGGCCGCGGCGAGAAAAAGGACGATCTTGCTTTAAACCGGGCCACTGCTTTCACAAGACAGCCGGGCTCCACATTTAAGATCCTATCCACTTACGCGCCGGCCCTTGATACCGGCGGCATGACTCTCGCCACCGTCTTTGACGACGCGCCGTACCGGTATGAGAATGGTGACAAAGTCACCAACTACGAACCGAATGAATACAATGGGCTCATCACGATCCGTGACGCCATCATTGATTCCAACAATATCGTCGCCGTGAAGGCTCTGACGCAGCTGACGCCGCAGGTGGGTTATGATTTCCTCCTAAAGCTGGGATTCACCACCCTGGTCAACAACCGCCAGACCAGCAGCGGAGGCACGGAAACCGACGTCAATCAGGCTCTCTCCCTGGGCGGTATCACAGACGGCGTGACCAACGTGGAACTCACCGCCGCCTACGCTGCCATCGCAAACCACGGGTATTATAATGAACCGATTCTTTATACCACAGTGGAAGACAGCCATGGCAATATCATTCTCCAGAATGAGTCTGAGCCAACACAGGTGATGAAGGCCACAACGGCATGGCTTCTGACCGACGCCATGAAAGACGTGGTATCAGAGGGCAGCGGCGAGGAAGCGCAGCTTTCCTCCGACATGGCTGTCGCGGGAAAGACGGGAACCACCTCCAACAACTTTGATTTCTGGTTCTGTGGTTACACACCGTACTATACCGCTTCCATCTGGACCGGCTATGATTACAATACGTCCTTTGAAAATGAGGATGATTATCACAAGGTGATCTGGGCCAAGATCATGGACCAGATCATCGACACACAGCAACAGCAGATTCGCGACTTTGATGCCTGCGAGGGAATCCGCACCGCCACCATCTGTGCCAAGTCCGGCAAGCTCCCTGTGAAGGGCGTCTGCTCGGAAGACCCGGAGCACAATATGGAACGGGTCGAATACTTTGAGGCGGGAACAGAACCAAAAGACAGCTGCAACAGCCATATCATCGTCACTTTCTGTTCCGCATCCGACCGGGTGGCAAGACGATACTGTCCGGACCGTCTGTTATATCAGCGGGTATTCCGTGTCCGTCCGGAAGGTTCCACCGGCATCACGGAAGACACGCCATATTGTCTGAATGTGAGCGTTGACAACTACCGCTGCGACATCCATACCCGCCGCTGGTATGAACAAAAACAGCTTAAAAAACAACAGCAGCAACAGCAACAGCTTCTGCCCGGACTCCCCGGCAATACACAGCCTTCCGGAACCGGAAGCGTACTCTCCGAAGAGGATTCCGGGGGTAACGCGTCATCCGGAGGTACGACACCATCGGGAGGCATTGGAACGTCCGGGGATTCCGGCAGCGCCGGAGGAGGATCCTCCGGAGGCGGTGCCCCAAATCTCGGGGATATCGCCGACGCATTTCTTGACATGCTGCGCTGATGCATTTCCTGACATGTTATGCTGACGCATTTCCTGACATGCTGTGCTGACGCACGGGACTTGGGTGGCTCGTTCGCGAAACACCCGGACAGAGCGTCTGCGGCACACCATTTTTGCTGCATTCTGCCAGAAGTCCGACCGGCCATACCGGGGATTATTCCGTGGCAAATCATATAAAAAACGGGATCGCACCCAATGACATGCTGTCTCCAGACAGTCTTTCTACTATAAGTCCTGTCTGGAAATACAGCATATCACATACTGCGATCCCGTTTTTTATTTCTTCATTTTAGGCTTGAAAATCAGTGACGCCAGATAGGAAAAAACCAGCGCGGCGCTTGTTCCCGCCGCTGCGGCCCGGAATCCTCCTTTAAACAATCCGATAAATCCTTCATCATTGACGGCCTCCATCACCCCTTTCGAAAGATTATAGCCAAACCCCGAAAGCGGCACGCTGGCACCACAGCCTGCCCACTGCTGCAGCGGTTCATAGACACCCACGGCTCCCAGAATCACCCCGGTGATCACCAGCAGCACCATCACCCTTCCCGGCAACAGCTTCGTGTGGTCCAGCAAAAACTGGACCACGGCACAGATCAGCCCTCCCACAAGAAATGCTTTTACATATATCATATCTGTCGCTCCTTTTATTTTCTGTTTTTATCATCCGGCACATGTTCCGACCTCACTCCGCGCAGATCTGATCAAAGTCACATCCCCGACCATTTGTCTTACACCGGCACGTGCTCCAGCCACACTCCGTGGGCAATGGACGGAATCGTCCTCCCCTCATTGGCGGTGACCTGGGACAAAAGCGCCCCCGTCGGCACGAACAGAACTCTCTTCCATTCTCCCGCCGCCAGCTTCGGCAAGATCATGGCGGAAAGTACCACTGCAGAACAGGCGCAGCCGGATCCGCCGGCATGGGTATCCTGTTGTGTCTCATTGTAAATCTGCATGCCGCAGTCCAGATGATTGTCTGAAATATCCATATGATTTTCCCCCAGCAGAGAAAACAGCAGTTTCTGTCCCACCGCTCCCAGATCCCCGGTGACAATGGCGTCAAAATCTTTCGGCTCCATCTGAAAATCTTCCAGACTCTGATAAATCGTATCTGCCGCGGCCGGCGCCATACTGGCGCCCATGTTAAACGGGTCCTGAATCCCGTAATCTTTGATGCGGCCGGTGGTGATGCCCCGGACTGCCACGGAGCCGGGTGAAACCGCCGACGCATTTCCCAGAAGAAAGGCACCGGCTCCCGTCACGGTCCATGTGGCGCTGTACGGCCTCTGATTCCCGTATCCCAGCGGAAACCGGAACTCTTTCTCCGCGCTGGCAAAATGACTGGAACAGGCCGCCAGCGTCAGATCCGCAAATCCTCCGCTCACCGCCATGGCTGCCATCGACAGGGCCGCCCCGGCGCTGGAACACGCCCCATAGACGCCGTAATAGGGCACATGCAGCTTTTTCATGCCAAAGGAAGAAGCGATCATCTGTCCCAGAAGATCACCGCAGAATGCCATCCGCACCTCCTCTTTTCTCCTTCCTCCTTTGCGCAGAGCGGTCTCACAGGCCGCTTTCAGAAACTGACTCTCGCTCTCCTCCCAGTTTTCCTGTCCAAACAG
>DXEQ01000097.1 GCA_019114885.1 Candidatus Anaerobutyricum stercoripullorum | reverse complement strand
ACCGTGGGAGCGCTCACGATTGATTATGAGAGCCGCAAGATTTTTCTGGAGGGAAAGGCTTTGAGGGTCACGGCCAAAGAGTTCGATCTGATGGAATATTTTATCAAGCATAAAGGAATGATTCTTTCCAGAGATAAGATTCTGGATTCCGTGTGGGGATATGATTATATCGGCGGATACCGAAGTGTGGACACTCTGGTAAAGAAGCTGAGAGCGAAGCTTACAAAGAAATATCCATATATCCAGACTGTGTATGGTGTTGGGTACTGCTTTGATGTTTAAACAATATGAAAGAGAAAGGGGATTTTTAACACAATGAAAAGATGGTTGAGTTTATTGATGGTCGTTATGCTGTGTGTAGGATTCGCAGCTCCGGCAGTGCAGACGGACGCTTCTTCCCGGGTGACAGTGGTGTACAAGGGAAAGACCAAGTCCTTCAGTAACAAGAGAACCTACGCCTATGTGAATAATAATAAAGTGAAAGTAGGCGCACAGCCGATCTTCATGAAGGCCGGATGCTATATGGGACCAGTCAATAAGCTTTTTAAGAAAAGTTCCCTGAAAGTCAGCGTCAAGAGCAGCGGCAACACACTGACCATGCAGTACCGCTCCAACGTGCTTGTCATGAAAAACAGTTCCAGAAACGCCGTACTCAACGGACAGACCACAAGGATGGGCGCTCCTGCCATGCAGGTCACTTATCCGAACGGCAAGACCAAATGGGTGGTTCCGTTAAAGAGTGTCTGCAGTCATCTGGGCATTACCTATAAGCTGAAAAATGGTGTTGTGAAGATGAAGGGCGCAGTGAATTCCGCAACGACTTCCTCTTCCAGTACCCCTGATAACTCTGCCACAAACGGGCAGATCACACTGGTTCTTGACGCCGGTCACGGCGGCATGGACTCCGGCGCCACCGGCAACGGCTACAGAGAGAAGAGCATGACGCTGGATATTCTTCTCGGCGCAAAGAGAATGTTTGATAACGACAACCGTTTCAAGGTATATTATACGAGAACATCGGATACCTATCCGAGCCTGACAGACCGAAGCGACCTGGCCAACAACTATAATGCGGACCTGTTTGTCAGCATACACATTAATTCCGCATCGGCTTCCGCTCACGGAACGGAGACCCTGTATAACTCCAGCAGGAACACGGTGACGGCCAAGAACGGCCTTACCTCCAGAGAGCTGGCGACTTACATACAGCGGTCCGTGGTGGCCACCACAGGCTTTACCAACAGAGGACTTAGGAAGCGGACAGACTTAAGTGTACTGAACCGGACGAAGATGCCTGCCTGCCTCATCGAGTACGGCTTCATCAGCAACAGCAAGGAAGCAAAACAGATGAACGCCAACACGACCCGTTACGGACAGGAGCTCTATCAGGCCATCGTCGGATATCTGCAGTCCGAAGGCAAATTATGATTTTGTGACCGCGCACTGACTGCGGGTCAACATAAGAATACAGAGGAAGCTGCCGCAGCGCGCTTTTACAGAAGGTGATTGACAGAGCCGGGAAAAACGGCTATCATATCCTGATGGGAGGCTGCAACAGACGGCAGCTTCCTTTTTGTATGTCTAACACTATATATAGTAGGAGAATATGTTGCACACCACGAATTATTGTGTTACAATAGCTGTGCTTCTGAAAAACTGCGCCGCCGGTCCGTTCCGGGACCGCGGAAAGAAGAAGCAGAAAGATAGGAAAAAACGAAACACAGATATAGATACATTTGCAGAAGAATCGAGGTAAGAGTATGAAGATCATCAAAAGAAGCGGCATGGAAGTTGAATTTGACAGGAGTAAGATCAGCAACGCGGTCAAGAAAGCCAACAACAGTGTGGTCATTCAGGACCAGATGACGGATGAGCAGATTGAAGAGATCGCAAAAAATGTGGAGATCATCTGCGAGGGGATGGGCCGTGCCCTGAGCGTGGAGGAGATTCAGGACCTGGTGGAGAACCAGATCATGAACCAGAGAGCGTTCCGGGTGGCCAGCAACTATATCACCTACCGGTATGAGCGGGCGCTGGTCAGAAAGTCCAATTCCACAGATAAACAGATATTAAGTCTTCTGGAATGTAACAACGAGGAAGTTATTCAGGAGAATTCTAACAAGAATCCGACGGTCAACAGCGTACAGAGGGACTATATGGCCGGAGAGGTGAGCAAGGATATCACAAAGCGTTTCCTGCTGCCGCAGCACATCGTGGAGGCTCATGAGAAAGGCATCATTCATTTCCACGATTCCGATTACTTTGCCCAGCACATGCACAACTGCTGTCTGGTCAATCTGGAAGATATGCTGCAGAACGGCACGGTCATCAGCGACGTGATGATCGAGAAGCCGAAGAGCTTCTCCACCGCCTGCAATATCGCCACCCAGAGTGTGGCGCAGATCGCCAGCTCCCAGTATGGCGGTCAGAGTATCACCCTCTCCCATCTGGTTCCGTTCGTGCAGATCAGCCGGGACAAATACCGGAAAGAAGTCCGTCAGGAGTTTGAAGAGGAGGGCATGACGGTCAGCGAGGAGAAGATCAATGAGATCGCCGAGATGCGTGTCCGTAAGGAAATCAAGCAGGGCGTGCAGGTAATCCAGTATCAGGTGATCACCCTCATGACCACCAACGGTCAGGCGCCGTTTGTGACGGTGTTCATGTATCTGGACGAGGTAGAAGAGGGACCGGCCAGAGACGACCTGGCGCTGATTATCGAGGAGATGCTCAATCAGCGTATCCTCGGCGTAAAAAATGAAAAGGGCGTGTATATCACACCGGCTTTCCCGAAGCTCATCTACGTGCTGGAAGAAGATAACATCCATGAGGACAGCAAATACTGGTATCTGACGAAGCTGGCGGCAAAATGTACCGCAAAGCGCATGGTTCCGGATTACATTTCCGAGAAGATCATGAAGAAGTTAAAAAAGGGCAACTGCTATCCATGCATGGGCTGTCGGTCCTTCTTGACTGTATATGAGGACGAGAACGGCAAACCGAAGTTTTACGGGCGCTTTAATCAGGGCGTGGTCACCATTAATCTGGTGGATGTGGCCTGCTCCTCCGGCAGAGATATGAAGAAGTTCTGGGAGATTTTTGACGAGCGTCTGGAGCTGTGTCACGAGGCCCTCATGTGCCGTCATAACCGGCTCAAAGGCACTCCGTCCGACGTGGCTCCGATCCTCTGGCAGAACGGCGCTCTTGCCCGTCTCAAAAAAGGAGAGAAGATCGATAAGCTGCTCTACGGCGGCTATTCCACCATCTCTCTGGGCTACGCCGGACTGTGCGAGTGTACCCGCTACATGAAGGGTGTCAGCCACACGGACCCGGAGGGCAAGGAGTTCGCCCTTGAAGTCATGCAGCACATGAACGACGCCTGCGCGAAATGGCGGGAGGAGAGTAATATTGATTTCAGCCTGTACGGTACCCCGCTGGAATCCACCACATACAAATTCTCCAAATGCCTGCAGGAGCGCTTCGGTATCATCCCGGGCGTCACGGACAAGAATTATATCACCAACAGCTACCATGTACATGTCACAGAGCCGATTGACGCTTTTGACAAGCTGACCTTCGAGGCCCAGTTCCAGGCCTTATCCCCGGGCGGCGCCATCAGCTACGTGGAAGTGCCAAACATGCAGAACAACATCGAAGCAGTGCTGGCGGTCATGAAACACATCTATGACAACATCATGTACGCCGAGCTCAACACCAAGAGCGACTACTGCCAGGTCTGCGGCTACGACGGCGAGATTCAGATAGAGAGCGACGAGCACGGCAAGCTGATCTGGGTATGCCCGAACTGCGGCAACACCGACCAGAATAAGATGAACGTGGCCAGAAGAACCTGCGGTTACATCGGAACCCAGTTCTGGAATCAGGGAAGAACGCAGGAGATTAAGGAGAGGGTGCTGCATCTGTAGGAGGAAAACTATGTCAGCAGAAATCGTATGTATTGGTCAGGCGGTCATTGACTGCATCACAAGGGGAAAGGAAGAGAAACCTCATAAAAAGAACGTATACCGGGCGGAACGAATCAGCCTGAATCCGGGCGGCGACGCTCTCAATGAAGCTACGATCCTCGCCCATCTGGGACACCGGGTGAAGCTGGTCTGCGGCGTGGGCGACGATATGGCGGGCAATCTGATCTTCCATGAGATGGAAAGGCAGGGTGTTGACGTCAGCGATGTTACCCGGACAGCGTCTCTCACCACGCCCATCGCTAATCTGATGGTAGGTATGGATGGAACCCGTGTCTCCATCAACAGCGGGGCCACAAAGCTGGAGGGCTATATTCCTTCAGAAAATGTAGTGAAGGGCGCGAAGGTAGTCTCTCTGGCCAGCCTGTTCCGGGCGCCGCTGGACACTGCTCCGGCCATCATCCGCCTGGCAAAGGCGGCAAAGGCGGAAGGGGCTATCCTCTGCGCAGATACAAAAATCCCGACTTATCGGACGCTGACCCTTGACGATATCGCAGAGATTCTTCCTCTCATCGACTACATGTTTCCGAATGAGAACGAAGGAGCCTACTACACCGGCGAGACAGATTATATGGCCATGGCGGAGCATCTCAGAAGCCGCGGCGTAAAAAATGTCATCATCAAGACCGGCGAGAAAGGCTGTACCGTCTGCGGACAGGAGGAAAGTTTCTCACTGCCTGCCTATCCGGTTGACGCCGTGGATTCCACTGGCGGCGGCGATAACTTCGTGGCAGGATTCATCTCCGCACTGCTCCACGGCGGCAGCTTGCGGGAGTGCTGCCAGTACGGCACTGCCTGCGCGGCCATCTGCGTACAGAATATGGGTGCAGCCACCGGTGTGAAAAACCGGGAGACGGTGGAGGAGTTTATGAAGGGGAAAAATATCTGAAAAATAAAATCATAATAAGAAAAGAACACCCCGGAGGTCGCATCTTCGGGGTGTTTGTTGTAGTCGAGACATATGGACTACTTATTTCATTTTGCCTATCGGCATTATAACATATGCGGATATGTATTTCAATATGTAAAATTTAGAATATTTCAGAAAAAAATGTAATCTTCGTC
>DXEQ01000096.1 GCA_019114885.1 Candidatus Anaerobutyricum stercoripullorum | reverse complement strand
TGATACATTCCGGAAAGCTCCGCCCGCAGACACGCCGGGCCGGCGGTCCACAAAACAAATATAGCGCCGGAGCATCTTTTTATCCGGTTGTTCTATTATATCCTCTCGCAGTATTTCTGACAAGAACGGATAGATAACAAAAGAAGACTGAATGACCGCAGTCACATCAGTCTCCAAATATTTTGTGGAATCCACTGTATTTTCTGTATTCATCTGTGACCAGATTACTCATGTTTTCCTGTGATGGAGAAAATCGCCCATTCCGCGATATTGGTGGCGTGATCGCCGATCCGCTCCAGATATTTTGCGACCATCAGCAGGTCTGCGGCCTGATTAGCAAAGTCCGGATCATGCTGCATGATACCGATCAGTTCTCCCTTTACCTCATCAAACAGGTTATCGATAATGTCGTCATGCGCGATGACCTTTTCCGCCTTGTCATAGTTTTTCTCCACGTAGGCTTCCACGCCCTGAATGAGCATGACCATCGTCTCTTTGGACATACGCTCAATGTGGGTCAGCTGCTCGATATGCGGCAGGTCGGATAACATGATGGCCAGCTCGGAAATATCCGTGGCGTGGTCTCCGATTCTCTCCATGTCGGTGATCATCTTAAGCGCCGCGGAGATCACACGCAGGTCCCTTGCCACCGGCTGCTGCTGCAGAAGAAGACGGAGACAGAGATTCTCGATGGTCTTCTCCTTTGCGTCCACTTCCTCATCAAACTCCATGGCCTGTTTTGCCTTCTGCACATCCTGTTTGATCAGTGCTTCGATGGCCATACCGATGGCCTGCTCCACAAGAGTGCCCATATTGATAATTTCTTTATTCAGCAATTCCAGCTGTTCGTCAAAATGAATTCTCATAGCATCAACCAAACCTTCCTGTAATATAGTCCTCTGTTCTCTTGTCTTTCGGCATGGAGAACAGTTCTTCTGTCTTTCCGGTCTCGATGATCTCACCCAGAAGGAAGAACACCGTCTTGTCGGAAACACGGGTCGCCTGCTGCATATTATGAGTCACCATGACGATGGTGTAATCTTTTTTCAGTTCCATGGCCAGCTCTTCAATCTTGATGGTGGAGATCGGGTCCAGGGCGGAGGTCGGCTCATCCATCAGAAGTACCTCCGGCTGTACGGCCAGGGCGCGGGCAATACAGAGTCTCTGCTGCTGTCCGCCGGATAATCCCAACGCGCTCTTTTTCAGTCTGTCTTTTAACTCATCCCAGATGGCTGCCTTGCGCAGAGAGTCCTCCACGATGGCGTCCAGTTTTGCCTTGGAGTGGATACCGTGGGTTCTTGGTCCGTAAGCGATGTTATCATATACGCTCATCGGGAACGGATTTGGTTTCTGGAATACCATTCCCACTCTTTTTCTTAAAAGATTCACATCCAGGTCTCTGTAAATATCTGTATCGTCAAGGGTAACTTTACCCGTAATCTTACAACCTTCCACCAGATCGTTCATTCTGTTTAATGATTTCAATAATGTAGATTTTCCGCATCCGGAAGGTCCGATGAAGGCCGTGATCTCATTGGCATAAATGTCCAGGGACATATCTTTTAACGCATGAAACTGACCATAATACAAATCGAGACCCTCGATTGCCATTTTTGCAGTACTCAAAGTTCTACTCCTTCCAAACTCTCTCGCGTTATGCCTTCTGAATCTTCTTTGCCAGGAAAGAGGATAACGCATTTATCACAATAACCAGTACCAGTAATACAACAGCCGTGGCGTAAGCCTGATCCACGTGAAGTCCCTCGCTGGCCAGCACGTACATATGTACCGCCAGAGTTCTTCCTGAGGAGAACAGACTCTTTGGAATCGCTGCCACCGTACCTGCCGTATACATGAGGGCGGCCGTCTCACCGACAATACGTCCGATGGAAAGGATAACGCCCGAAAGAATGCCCGGCACAGCCGAAGGCAGGATAATCTTAAAAATCGTGCGGAGCTTTCCTGCTCCGAGACCAAAACTTCCTTCCCGGAAGGAATCCGGAACCGCCATGAGCGCTTCCTCTGTGGTTCTTAAGATGACCGGCAGGACCATGATCGCCAGGGTGCAGGCGCCGGCCAGAATGGAGAATCTCCAGTGCAGTGCCGTTACAAAAAACAGCATACCGAACAGGCCGTACACGATGGACGGAATACCTGTCAGTGTCTCGGCAGTCACGCGGACTACCTTTACCAGTTTATTTCCCTTGTTCGCATACTCCACCAGATAGATGGCGGAGCCGATTCCAAACGGAATGGCGAAGATCAGGGAGATCACAGCCATGATGACCGTATTAATCATAGCGGGAACCACCGATACATTTTCTGAGGTGTACTCCCAGGAGAACAGATCCGCATTGAGATACGGAATACCGTTGACCAGTATATAGACCAGAAGGAATAACAGCGCGGCAATGGTCAGCGCTGCCGCCAGCAGGACCAGAATCATCACGATCAGAGATCCCGGCGTCCTTCTGTAGGAGGCCAGACGGTCCTTTATGGACTGACGGTTCATGGCCTCAATATTCTCCGGAATGACTTCCTGTACATTTTCTTCAATATTATCTAAAACAGCCATGTCCTAATTCCTTTCTCCACGCATCTTCACAACGGAAAATGCCAGGTTGAT
>DXEQ01000095.1 GCA_019114885.1 Candidatus Anaerobutyricum stercoripullorum | reverse complement strand
ATCGGTACAAGAAAAAAAGAATCCCGCAGCACAGGATTCTTGTCCTGCGGCGGTCAGATTTACCGGTTCCGCCGCAGTATATCTACTTTTCTCCTTCTTCCCGGTCCTCGTCCAGATAAAAATAGGTATTATCTCCAATCTGTCCGTAGGTCTCGTACCCCTGTAAGGAATCGTAATCCGAAGAACGGAAATACAGGATATAGGAAGGAAGATTTCTTTTTCCTTTATATAGGGCGTCGTTTACCGCCGCGATACATTCCTCGGAAGGCACCCGGTCCACATAAGGATAGGTTCCCGTCTCTTTATCATAATAAGCGGTAAACTGAGAATCTTCCGTCACCACCTCGATCAGATCGTCCGAATATCTGTCAGAGCGGGTCCGGTTCATCATGCAGCTGATCACTGCCAGAGAGCCCTCGTAGCCGGTGTCACATTCCATGGAGACCACCTTATACAGCATCTCTTTTTCCTCGTTTGTGAGAGGGTCCGGATACCGGTTCAGATTCTCCATGGTCTGCCCTCCGTCCGTTCTGCCCGCGCTTCCTTTATTTTTTGTGTTATCCGCCACTGTGCCCGTCTGCGCCTTCCCACCCGGGAGGCAGGCAGCGGTCTCTTTTTTGCCGCCGTCCGCTGTCAGAGAATATCCTGTCCGCACCCACGCCGGCCCAAATCCGATCAGGCAGCACAGCGCTGCCAGAGTCACATATGTTCTCATTTGATATCCACGTTTTTTTCTCAAATCCATGCACCTCTCCCTTTTTCTCTCAGGTTAATAAAGCATATGCATTTCTGTAACAGTTTATTAACAAATATTCTTATTTTCTGTAAAACTTTTTGAGAATGAAAATGAAGATATCAAAAGTATTTCCCATTTATCCAGATATATACACTCTTTGGCATCTCACCCGGCGGATTTTTATCATATAAAAGATTCCAACGAAATCTTCTGTACAACAAAAAAAGATTCCAACGAAATCTTCTGCACAACAAAAAACCGGAATGCATCATACATTCCGGTTTCAGGAGAGCTGCCTAGCGGATTTGAACCGCCGACCTCCGCCTTACCAAGGCGACGCTCTACCAACTGAGCCAAGGCAGCACTGAGAAATCTCTCAACAACAAGGATTCTACCATGTCTTCCTGCCCTTGTCAACAACATTTTTTCGAAAATTTCAAAAAATTAGTACAATTGTTACTTTTCCCGCAGGGCCTGCAGCACCAGGGACAGCGTTCCCTCGATATCCCTGCCGTCTTCCTCCACGATGAGGTCCGCGTATTTCTCATAGAGAACGCTTCGCTCCTCATAGATATCCCGCAGCGTCTGTCCCTCTTTCAGAACAACGCCGCGCCCCTTAAGGTCGCCCAGCCGTTTTTCCAGAACCGGATAGGAACATTTCAGATAGACAATGGTTCCGGTCTCCCGGAAATGTTCCATCGCTTCCTTTCCGTAAACCGCGCTCCCGCCGGTGGCAATGACAGAACGCTCCGTATTGATGGAGGCGTTGACCTGATTCTCCACGGCGAGAAAGCCGTCCACACCTTTCTGCGCGATGATATCTTTTAAAAGCTTCTTCTCCTGCTGCTGGATCAGCAGATCGGAGTCCACAAACTGATATCCCAGTTCTTTGGCCAGAATAACGCCGATGGTACTCTTGCCGACGCCCGGCATCCCTGTCAAAATAATATTCTTCATATATACGATACCCCTTTTTATCCTGATTCTTTCTTATTCGACAATACACAGCCCTGTTATTTTATCACAGGCAGGAGGATCGCGCCATCGTTTTTATGTGCGGAACAAGAAAAATACATTTCCCTTTCTATTCCATGGAAACGCTGTTTCCTGCGAGATAAAAAACAATTAAATAATTACCCTCAAAGGCCATAGAAAAGAGTTGTTTTACAGTGGAAAATAGGATATGATATAGCTTAATGAGAAAGGAACCGATGCTATGTTTGAAATGTTTTTGACCATAATGGCAGCCCTGATCGCCGCTCTTTACGGTATCTCGCAGTCCGTTTTCATGAATGGTCCTCACAGAAATTATTACCGTATCGCGCTGGTCGTTGTCATACTGATCGTCTATATTCTGTACAAGATCCACCATAACGCCAGACGGCGTCATCTGCGGCGTCTGCACGTGGAACCGGAGGCTTATGTGTACTACGCGAAGTACACATCCATCCTGTACCGGGCAGGATATCTGATCAGCTATTTTATCCAGAATATCCTTTTTGATTATGTGTACATGTGGCGTAATTTTAACTTCTGCAAGGGCCTCGATGTATACGACGGAGGCGTCGGAGAATACTATATGAAGTTCCGGCACACCTGGTACCGCTACATGAAGCTGACCCGGTACCGCCACAAGGTTTCCCTCCGGAAGCTGCAGTCATACGCCGCCGATGTGAAGAATCAGATGATCGTGGACGCGCTGCAGACGGACGAGGAGAAGGAAATGTACTTAAACTACGCCGCGGAGGCGAAGGCCTACTTTGAGGAACACCAGACCATGACCCGGGCGGCGCTTAAGAGTTTCGCCAATTATAAACAGATTGACTGGTATTATCGCAAGAATATCCGCAGGAATTATAAGGCGATCGCCTTCATCCGAAAGTATCAGCCGATGATCATCGAGATCGTACGGCAGAAAGAAGAATGGGCTCAGAGAGATATCAACGATTTCCGCAAAAAGAATTTCTGACAGTCCCTGGCCCGATCCGGAATCCTATTACATAAAACAAAAAGCTGTCCTATCCTGTGACGCTCTCACGGAGCACACATCCTGTGATGTGTCCCGCGAAGAGGTCAGGGGATATGACAGCTTTTTTATTGTTTTAATGAGCTATTATCACTGAAACAGCCATATACTATTATCGCTGAGGCGGCCGCGCCCTTTTTCCACTGAGGGAGTCGTGCCCTTTTGTCGCCGAGGGAGTCATGCCCGCGGAAAGGTTTTCCGGGCAGGGCGCCCCCGCCCATGCCTGCACACTCCGGGCCGCGTCTCTTCTATCTGGCCGCTTCCAGCCGCTGCCGCACGATCTCAAAGGCGAGCACCCCGGCGGCCACAGATGCGTTCAGAGAATCAATATCTCCCTTCATCGGTATGGAGGCGATGTAGTCACATTTCTCTTTAACCAGACGGCTCACGCCGCTGCCCTCATTGCCGATCACCAGACCGATCGGTCCCGTGAGGTTCTGCCGGTACATGAGTTCTCCGTCCATATCGCCGCAGACAAACCACATGCCTCTCTCCTTCAGTTCCTCAATCGTGCGGGCCATGTTTGTGACACGGACCACAGGCGTATAATTGACTGCGCCGGCGGATACCTTCGCCACCGTCCCGGTCAGGCCCACCGCCCTTCTTTTCGGTATGATCACACCGTGGGCGCCGGCCAGATTGGCGGTACGGATGATCGCTCCCAGATTGTGAGGATCTTCAATCTCGTCACAGAGAATAAAGAACGGATCTTCGCCTTTCTTCTGCGCCGCGGCAAAGAGATCTTCCATATCCGCGTAATCGCAGGCGGCGGTGATGGCCACCACTCCCTGATGCTTCTCATGACCGGAGAGGGAGTCCAGCTTCTCTCTGGATACGTATTTCACCAAAGTGGACTGCTTCCGGCTCTCCCGGAGGATGGACTTGATCGGGCCGTCCTGACAGCCATCCAGAATAAACAACTTATCTACGGTCTTTCCGGCACGAAAGGCTTCCAGCACCGCATTTCTTCCTATTACTGTATTTTCTTCGTATGACATGGTTCCTCCTCTACTGCTGTATGCCGTCCAGACCGATGGTCACCAGCTCCATGATCCGCTCCATCTGTCCGGTCAGATACAGATAACCGATGAGCGCTTCAAATCCCGTCGCAATACGGTAATCATGAAGGCTCTGATTCTTGGCGTGACTCTCCGGCTTGGCATTCCTGCCCCGGCGAAAGATCACCTTTTCCTCATCGGTGAGAAACGGCTTGATCTCCTCCATCATGCGGGTCTGCGCCGCCGCGTTGACGTATTCGATCACCTGCCGGTGATATTTATTCGGCTTCATGTTGCCTTTCACGG
Organism: Candidatus Anaerobutyricum stercoripullorum; assembly: GCA_019114885.1. Taxonomy (GTDB): domain Bacteria; phylum Bacillota; class Clostridia; order Lachnospirales; family Lachnospiraceae; genus Anaerobutyricum; species Anaerobutyricum stercoripullorum. Next base: position 8,632 of record DXEQ01000095.1, on the reverse strand, counting down.
TAAACATGGTCCGAATGATCAGATCGTAGACAGAGTCGCCGATATAGGCAAAGGAAAGTGCGGAATACATCCGCACCTTCTTTTCCTTCAGAGGAAATGCATCGGCGATCGCCCGCAGCGCTCCCTCCGGATTTGTGATTCTATCCTGACTGCATTCCCGGCCGGCATCTCTGTCCGCAGTCTCTTCCCCGGCATCTCTGTCCGCAGTCTCTTCTGTTTTCAGAATCTCTTCCATCATTACGCTCTCTTCCACTTCACACCGGCTCTGGTATCTTCCAGAATAATGCCTTTTTCCGCCAGCATATCGCGGATCTCGTCAGCTCTCGCGAAGTTCTTCGCCTTCCTGGCTGCCTGCCGCTCCTCGATGAGCGCCTCGATATCCGCATCCAGCATCTCTTCCTTCTTCTCCGTGATGATACCAAGAATATCGCAGAGCTTGACAATGGTATCATACAGATACTGTACATATCCGAGAGAACCGTCTGCCGCCGTCACATTTGCAAGCTTCACCAGTTCAAACACTGCGGCGATGGCGTCTGCCGTATTAAAATCATCTTCCATGGATGCCTCGAACTTGGCCACCAGCGCCTTTGCCTCCTCCATGTTCTTCTCATCTTTCTCAGAAAGATCTGCGCTCTGACCCTTCTTGTCTTCCAGCAGATCGCGCAGATGATCCACTGCGGTGAGGATTCTCTCCAGTCCGTTCTTTGCCGCTTCCACCAGCGTGTCGCTGAAATTCAGCGGGCTTCTGTAGTGGGCGCTCAGCATGAAGAAACGGATGACCTGCAGAGGGTATTTTTCTCCGATCTCTCTGACTGTGAAGAAATTACCCGCAGATTTGGACATCTTCTTATTATCAATATTCAGAAAACCATTGTGCATCCAGTAGTTGGCAAACTTCTCTCCGTTGCAGGCCTCGCTCTGGGCGATCTCGTTCTCATGATGCGGGAAGATCAGGTCTTCGCCGCCGGCATGGATGTCAATGGTATCGCCGATGTATTTGCGGGACATGACAGAGCACTCGATATGCCAGCCCGGACGGCCCTCTCCCCACGGAGACGGCCAGGACGGCTCTCCCTCTTTTTTCGGCTTCCAGAGAACAAAATCCATGGCGTCGTCTTTCTCATCGCTGACAGCGATACGGATACCCGCCATCATATCGTCCAGGTTCTTGTTGGACAGCTGTCCGTAATGGTCAAACTTTCTGGTGCGGAAGTAGACTGTGCCGTTTTTCTCGTAGGCAAAGCCCTTGTCAATGAGTTCCTGAATCATCTCAATCATGCCATCGATCTCCTCGGTGGCCTTCGGATGATGGGTCGCTTCCTTGACATTCAGCGCCTGCATATCCTTCTCACACTCTTTGATGTACTTTTCTGAGATCTCGGATGCATCCACGCCTTCTTCCAGCGCTTTTTTGATGATCTTGTCATCCACATCCGTAAAATTGGATACGTAATTCACATCGTACCCCTTGTACTCAAAATATCTTCTTACCGTATCAAAGACCACCATCGGGCGGGCGTTGCCGATATGAATATAATTATATACTGTCGGGCCGCACACATACATGCCGACCTTTCCCTCATGTACCGGCACGAACTCCTCCTTCTGGTTGGTCAGTGTATTATAAATCTTCATAATATCCTCCATTCATTTTTAGTTTATATCCTGATGAAAAGTCTATGCAAATCCGGGGGATTTGTCAATGACTTTTATACAATTTCCTGTATGCAGACCGGACAAAGCGGCCACAGGGACTCAAGGATCCGTCGTCCTTCCGGCGTCAGGCCTTTGTACAGCTTCTCCTCCCGGTCTTCTTTTCTGCCAAAAAGCAGCTCCGTCAGCGCTCCGATCGTCACGCTGCCGCCGTCCGGCACACCGGCAGACGCGTTGTCCGTCTGTCCCCCGGACATTTTCTCAAATGAGACCTGACGTCCCTTCACCTGCAGCAGATAACTGCCTTCCTGTTCATCGAAAAAAGCGTCCTTCACAAAAATCCGGCAGGCGTCGTCCCCGGCGCTGTCGCTTTCCAGAGACGCCCCCAGCTTCTCCAGATCAAGAATACGGAACATGATGATCGGCTTCTCCTTCACCGGAAGGATACGCACACCGTCATAGCTGCCCGGCTGCCGCAGAACATCCCTCCAGGTCTCGTCCAGCACCAGCTGATATCTTCCGTAATGATACTCCTGCTCACAGTAGGAGAGCGCTCCGTATAAGAACTCCTCTCTGCGCGTCCCGTCCACACAGACAATCTGCGACAGAACAAGGCAGTCATTCTCCGCTCCCATCACAAACCGTCCGGCATACGCACCGTTTTGATATACGGAAACATATCTGGCAAAATCGCTGCGGGCTTCCTTCTCCATGCGGGAAAGATATTCCGGTGTGATCTCAGTGCAGATGGCAAAGTCTCCTGTCCGCGTCGCATTTTCCGCACGGCAGGCCGCCTCCACATCTTCCGGCAGACCGGCGGCAAACCGAAACTCGTCAAAATATGCCGGCACTCCCGCCTGTCCGAAACACTCGATCTCCTGTTCCAGCTGACACATGCCAAAACGAAAATCAAACGGCAGGTAATAATCCCGGTCAGCTGGCATCAGATAGGTGAGCATCTCTCCCCGCTCTCTGAGTCTGTGAAAGGTATCGGCGAGCAGTTCCCGCATGACGCCCTGCCGGCGGTACTCCTCGTCGGTGGCCACGCCGACGATATAGTGGGCGTCCACCTCCTTCCCCCTCACAAAAAGGCGGTAAGGATTCAGATGAAGCATCCCCCGGATCTCCCCGGCCTCCGCCTCCGGAAGCTCTCCGGAAGCTCCTTCCCGGTCTGTCCCCGCTTCCATGGCCGTAAGGCGGTCCGCCGAATCGCCGGACAGATTCAAAAGAATCTCATTCTTTCCGTAAACTTCCGTGAAATAAAACTCCGCATAAGGCGCCGGGTCGTGGAAATTCCGCTGCCACATGGCGCAGACTTCTTCTTTATGTCTCTCTCTGTCCTCAATGATCATTCTTCTTCCCCTCCTGTCTTCCGGCATCCCGCGCATCCCGCACAGTCTCTCTCAGAAACGAGCACATCCGCGCCCACGTAATTCTGAATCTCCGACAGCAGGCAGACCGCATTGGCGGCGATGCCCAGCCCCTCGCCGGTAAAACCGAGTCCTTCCTCCGTGGTGGCCTTCACGTTGACCTGCCCCCCACTGATACCGAGGACCGACGCGATATTCTCCTTCATCTGCGGGATAAAAGACGCCAGCTTCGGCCGCTGCGCGATGACTGTGGCATCCACATTTTCAATGAAATATCCTCTTTCCTCTATGAGCCGCCGCACCTCTGCGAGGAGACGCATACTGTCCGCCCCCGCGTAAGCCGGGTCCGTATCCGGAAAATGTTTTCCGATGTCACCGAGAGCCGCCGCGCCCAGCAGCGCGTCCATCACCGCATGGACCAGCACGTCGGCGTCCGAATGGCCGAGCAGCCCTTTTTCAAAGGGAATCTCCACGCCACCCAGAATCAGTTTTCTACCTTCTGTCAGACGATGTACGTCATATCCACTTCCAATTCGCATAATTCCTCCTGTTCTTGTTTCCTGACCGGCGCTTATGGCATCCGGCCAAAAACCGGCAGTCAACCGCTCTGCGCCTGCAGCAAACACATGATCCATCAAAAAAAGGACATACCCGCCATGCAGATATGCCCTCATCCTCTTAATCCATACCGCAAGAATCGCGGTGAAATAAAAAAATAGCGGGAACTGGATTTGAACCAGCGACACCACGGGTATGAACCGTGTGCTCTAGCCAACTGAGCTATCCCGCCATGTGATGAAAAAAGTGGGACCTATAGGGCTCGAACCTATGACCCTCTGCTTGTAAGGCAGATGCTCTCCCAGCTGAGCTAAGATCCCACATCACTCAACGAAACTTATTATATTACAAAACAACTCTGCTGTCAACAAAAAAATTATTCTTTTTTCGATTTTTTCAAAAAATGTAATTAATCCTATTTTTGGAACAATCCATGCATTTTATACACTATCCTCCGCCGCGGCCACTGCGGCCAGATGTAAGAGCACAGCGTCCGTCAGCGCATCCCCGTCGATATCAAACTGCGGGTGATGGTTCGGATAACACGGCGTTCCCGGCCGGTGGCAGCCCACGAAGGCAAACACGCCCGGCACTTTCGTCTGGTACCAGGAAAAATCCTCTCCCAGCATCATCGGCGGCACATGGGTAAGGGGTCTTTCCAGCAAATGTTCTGCCCGTCCGGCAATCTGCTCCGCAAACTCCTTATCATTGAGAACCGGCGGGTGCGCACCATATTCATAGGAGACCTCCGCCTTTCCTCCGTAAAAGGCGGCGATATGTTTCGCGCGGGCCTCCACCGCCTCTCTGAGATGCCTTGCCACCGCCTCCTCATAGCTGCGGCAGGTGCCTTCCACCCGGGCCATCCCGGAAATCACATTGTACTGGCTGCCCGACTGCAGCGAACCGATGGTGACCACCGCTCCCTTTGCCGGATCCACCTCTCTGGCCACGATACTCTGCGCGCTCATGACAAAGTCTGCCGCCATGACGGTGGCGTCCACACATTGATGGGGCTTGCCCGCATGACCGCTCCGTCCATGAAACACCAGAGAAAACCTGTCTGTCTGCGCCATCCGGGGTCCTGCCTCCACGGAGACCTCCCCGGTATCCATATCGGAAAACAGATGCAGGCCAAAAATCCGGTCCACATCGGACAAAACTCCCTGCCGGAGGATGTGAGCCGCGCCGAGGGTATTCTCCTCCGAAGGCTGAAAAATCAACTTCACCCGGACGGAAAGCTGTTCTTCCCTTTCCTTTAGCAGCCTGGCGGCGCCCAGCAGTCCGGCAATATGTCCGTCGTGGCCGCAGGCATGCATCCTGCCCGGGTGAACAGACGAAAACGGAAGTCCCGTCTCCTCCTTCACCGGCAGACCGTCGATATCCGCCCGGAGGGCAACGGTGCAGGAAGCCTGCGCCGGACCGATATACGCAACGGCGCCGGTCGGATCCAGCCGGACCGGATCGATGCCCATGGCAGACAGCTTCTGACAGATCAGATCTGTCGTCTCCCTCTCTTCCATGCCCAGCTCAGGAATCCGGTGAAATTCCTGTCGGAGAGCCATATAAGATTCTTTTCGATGTCTCACTTCCCGCAGTACATTTTCTTCTAATTCCATAAACTTTATCACCCGCTCCTTCTTTTGTGAAACCCGTCCCACTCCTTCTTTTGCGAAACCTGTCCCGCTCCTTCTTTTGCGAAACCCGTCCCACATCTCATCTGTCCACACGACAATATACCCTGTACAAAATGCCTTTATTCCGGCACCGGGCAGGGATCTTTATGAATCCCCCCGGATCAGCCGCAGAATGAGCACCGCGGCAATCACCACAAGGATCACCGGCAGCAATACTTTAATGACCATACCGAGGAGCAGAAGCACCACGACAAAGATAAGGACGCCCCAGAGCATGCTGCCCTTCTTTCGCACATAGCCACGGTTCTCTTCCGTGCCACGGTACTGCCCCTGCTCCACGTCATAATAACCGTCCTGATCACTTCCGTAATAACTGTTCTGCCCGCTGTCGTAGTATTCGCCGCTCTCCTCCTGCGCCTCATGGGCGTCGATGATGGAGCGGGCGATCAGACGCGGACTGCCCAGTGAGCGGATGATCTCCTCCTCACTGACGCCGGCAGCCCGCTGTTCCCTGAAATACTGTCTGTAATAATTCATGGAATCCGCAAGCTCCGCCTCCGACACTTCTCCCCGCAGACAGTCTTCCAGTTCCCTAAAAAAATCTTCCATATATTCTGTAATCCTTTCGTATCTGTATCATCAATAATCCAGCGTAAAATACAGCGTTGTGTACGGCGCTTTCCCGATGGTCTGCAAATGTACCGACCTCGCCCCGCTGCTCTCAAAAATAAACTGCAGATTCTCTTCTGTATACCGGCTTTTATCGTAGTCTCCCACCATCACCTGTACACTGTCCGGAGAGGCGTCCGCAAAAATCTCTTCGCATTTCTCCTCGAAGGCATCCATATCCGCACAGTACAGATCGTTTTTCCTGTAATAATGATATCTGGTGCCCTCCGCCGGGACAAACTCTTCCGCATCCCAGATATGACTCTCTTTCATCTGGGTATCGTCCAGATTAAAATAGGAATACAACAGCCGCTCAGGGTCGTCCGGTTCCGGGTCATCCCAGGTCACATCCACGTGATACCACTCATCATCCAGGCAGACCAGATTCCAGGCGTGGTTCTCGCCGTCCGCCCGGCCGGTGATGAGGGAACATTCCACGCCGGCAAGATCGCACAGCAGCTTCATGGCCTGCGCGTAACCATTGCAGACTGCCTTGCCCTGCACCAGCGCGCCGTAGGCATGATAGCCCATGCTGTCGTCAGACTCCCTGCCCTCCGGGTAGCCGTAGGCCACATGGCGGACCAGATAGTCGTGAATCTTTTTCTCCTTCTGATAGTCGGAGGCGTCCGCATCGATCTTCCCCAGAATCTCCTCGCAGACAGCCAGCAGTTCGGCTGCGCGGGTCCGGTCTTCCGGGATCTCCGCCTGTCCAAAAGCTGCCTCCTCCACATAATAATTGTCGCTGATCTCACAGGACAGAGTCACATAAGACTGTCCAAGCACCTCGATGGTCTTCATCTCATAACTTGTGACACTTCCATAGAAGCCGTCATGCTCCTCGTTCAGCGCGTCAAAATCATCCTGTGTCAGTGTTTCCGTCACAAAAGAGACTTCCTGCTGCCCTTCTTTTAATGCGCTCTCCACCTGCCGGTGCAGTTCTTCCACCGAATTGATCACCGGCTCCTCCGAAGCCATGAGATCACGCACCATGCCACAGCCAGACAGAGACAACAGGGAAAGTACGCCAAGTGCCGCCAGTCCCTTTTTGATATTCTCTCTTCTCATCAATCCTCCATAAACTCTCCAAGCAGCCGGTCCGCCTTCTCCACATCAGAAGGACGAAGAATCATCTCGTCCCCCTTTCCCGTGGCAAAGGCATACATGTATTCCACATTGATGCCCTCCCCGGCAAAAGCCACGAGCATCTGTGCCAGCACGCCCGCCCGGGACGGAATGCGGATGCGGAGCACATCCGTAAGCTCCGCCTGATAGTGGTGCTTTTTCAGAATCTCCGCCACCTGCTCCGGCTCCGGGAGAATGAGCCGCGTCACGGTGTCCGCCATGCTGAGCGCCTCCACATTGATATTCTCCCTGCCCAGAAGATCCATAACTTCCTTCAGCTTACCTTCTCTGTTCTCCACCCGAACTGTCACCTGTTTTACGATCATATGCTTCCCTCCCACATCTACATAGTATGGCTTCATTTTACCAATTTTTCCATACAAACGCAACTGAAAACAAAAAAGACAGGAGACGCGCATCTTACGTGCATCTCCTGTCGTTTTTTGCATTTATATTTTCGTCCATCCAATGGCTGGACTCTCGGGTACGCAAGCGTCCCCTTTTTCACGGCAACTATTCATCCATCCACTTCGGATTCTCATAGCTACCGCATGGCTGAATAGTTACATTACATCATTCCGCCCATACCGCCTGCAGGCATTCCGGCTGCCGGGTTCTCTTCTTTGATATCGGCAACTACGGACTCTGTGGTCAATAAAGTGGAAGCTACGCTGGTTGCATTCTGCAGAGCGCTTCTTGTAACCTTAGCCGGGTCGATGATACCGGAGTGGATCATATCTACATAGCTTTCGCTAAGCACATCGAAACCTGTGCCAACTTCGCTCTCGTATACTTTGTTGATGATGACGGAGCCTTCCAGACCAGCGTTGGCTGCGATGTGGAACAGTGGAGCTTCCAGAGCCTTGAGGACAATCTCAGCACCTGTCTTCTCGTCGCCTGTCAGGTCTTTTGTCATCTCTTTTACAGTCTTGGCTGCGTGGATGTAAGCAGATCCGCCGCCGGAGATGATACCTTCCTCAACAGCTGCCTTTGTAGCTGCCAGAGCATCTTCCAGACGAAGTTTTGCTTCTTTCATCTCTGTCTCTGTGGCTGCGCCCACACGGATCACAGCTACGCCGCCGGAAAGCTTAGCCAGTCTTTCCTGTAATTTCTCTTTATCAAACTCAGAAGTGGTTGTCTCAATCTGTCCTTTGATCTGGCCGATTCTTGCCTGGATGGCGTCTTTGTCACCCATACCGTCAACGATGACTGTGTTCTCTTTCTCAACCTTAACGGATTTTGCACGTCCGAGCATATCCATGGTAGCGTCTTTCAGTTCCAGACCAACTTCCTCGGAGATCACAGTACCACCGGTCAGAATGGCGATATCCTCGAGCATTGCCTTTCTTCTGTCGCCGTATCCAGGAGCTTTTACGCCGACAACGGAGAAAGTTCCTCTTAATTTGTTGACAATCAATGTGGTCAGAGCCTCTCCCTCGATATCCTCAGCGATGATGAGAAGCTTAGCGCCGCTCTGTACAATCTGCTCTAATAATGGAAGAATCTCCTGAATGTTGCTGATCTTCTTATCTGTGATCAGGATGTATGGATCATCCAGCTCTGCGACCATTTTCTCCATGTCTGTTGCCATGTATGCGGAAATGTATCCACGGTCGAACTGCA
>DXEQ01000094.1 GCA_019114885.1 Candidatus Anaerobutyricum stercoripullorum | reverse complement strand
TTCTCCGGCTTTTGTCAGGTAGTCGATGACTTCCTCTGCAACGTCACAGATGGAACCCATGGCGATGATGACACGGTCTGCGTCCGGAGCGCCGTAGTAGTTGAATAAGTCGTAGTTTGTACCTAATTTTTCATTAATCTTTGCCATGTATTTCTCTACAACAGCCGGTAAAGCGTCGTAAACGGAGTTACATGCTTCACGATGCTGGAAGAAAACGTCGCCGTTCTCGTGGGAACCGCGCATAGCAGGTTTTTCCGGATTCAGTGCATGCTCACGGAAAGCTTTCACTGCGTCCATATTGCACATTTCTTTCAGGTCTGCATAATCCCATTTCTCGATCTTCTGGATCTCATGAGAAGTACGGAAACCATCGAAGAAGTTAATAAACGGAACTTTGCCCTCAAGTGCTGCAAGATGTGCAACAGGGCTTAAGTCCATAACTTCCTGTGGATTGGATTCAGCCAGCATAGCAAAACCTGTCTGACGGCAGGCATAAACATCGCTGTGGTCGCCGAAGATGTTCAGGGACTGTGTGGAAACAGTACGAGCGGAAACATCAAATACACATGGAAGCTGCTCTGCAGCAATCTTGTACATGTTAGGAATCATCAGAAGAAGACCCTGGGATGCTGTAAATGTGGTGGTAAGAGCACCGGCTGCCAGAGAACCGTGTACAGCGCCTGCCGCACCTGCCTCGGACTGCATTTCATTTACGATGACCTGATGACCAAAAATGTTCTCCTGTCCGGCTGCTGCCCACTGGTCGATGGAGTCAGCCATAGGACTGGATGGTGTGATAGGATAGATGGCTGCAACTTCAGTATAAGCGTAAGCAACATGAGCGGCAGCAGTATTTCCATCCATGGACTGTTTTGCTCTAGGCATTGAAATTTCCTCCTTAATAAGTTAAAGATATGGTTTATAATTCGACATAATATTATCATTAATTTGAGAATCTGTAAAGCAAAATCGGCCATGTTTGTATACAAATACAAGATTGTACCCTCAATTCCGGAATAATGCCAATTCTTGCCCTTGACACCGTCATTTTTCCGTTACATTTTTTTGTATTTTCGGCATTCCTCCTTCTCTGAAATTCTCCTTTTCCTCTGCTTCCGGGACCGGCCGGAACAACAAATCACCCTTTCCAAAGCAGAGAAAAAAGAAAGAGAAGCGCCAAAAATGTACTGTTTTTCTGCACAAAGAAGCAAATGTATCCAAACCACGGGATGTATTCCGTCACAATTCCGGCAATCTGCCCTTTCCGGACAACGAGTCTGTCTTCCCTGTCGTTGGCATCCCCCTTTGTGATATAGGCGTCCTCCCGCACTTTATCCACAATACGGTGGGTCACGCAGAGAACCTGTCCACCGTACGGGGCATAAAAAGCCACAATATCTCCGGTCTCATATTCCTCCTGCTCCTTCACAAAGAGCAGGCTGCCCTTCTCGATGACCGGACTCATGCTGTCCGAGGTCTCATAATATATCTGCCTTCCCGCCAGGAAAGCAAGTCCGGACAGAAAAAATGTCCCGAACAGCACGCCCCAGAGCACACCCATGCAGACCTTTGCCATTCCTCTGCTGATTTTATAAAATCGCTTCATATAATATGATATGAGCCATGCCTGCACAATATTACAAATGCTGTCAGGATTCCGCCGCAAAGGAATGGTCCGAGGGGAAACGCGTCCCTCCGTCCCGCCTTCCTGACAAGCACCAGCATCACTGCGAAGAGTCCCCCGCCAAACAGCCCAAGCAGGGCTGCCAGCACATTTCCTTCCACTCCGAGGAACAGCCCGGAGGCCGCCATAAGCTTGATATCTCCCCCTCCGAAGCCTCCCGGCACAAGAAATGTGACGAAAAGCATGGGAAGGCTGACTGCAAACATCCCCGCCAGCCGCTCCAAAAGTCCCGGCCCGGGCATGGTAAACACAGAGACTACGCCGACTGCCAGCACCGCCAGATTCATCCGGTCCGGGATCCGCATGGTCCGAAAGTCCTTCCAGGCAATCCCTGCCAGCAGCGCACAAAAAGCGGCCGCAGTCCCCCACCACGCCGCCATCCGCATCACGTCCACAAATGTCATCCGTCTCTCTCCTTCCTGCGCGGTCTCTCCATGTTTCCGCCCGCAAAAAGGCTCTGTTGCTCCGCCGCGAAAGGCTCCCTTCCTTCCGCCTTGAAAAGCTCTGCTGCTCCGCTGCGAAAGTCTCACTTCCTTCCGCCTTGAAAAGCTCTGCTGCTCCGCCGCAAAAGGCACACTTGCTCTGCCGCGAAAGGCAATTTCCTGTGAGAAAAAGAAAACGGCCATGCAACTTACGCACAGCCGTCTTTCTGAAGTGAGGGGTACTTCATGTAGAAAATAAATTTTCTTTGATTATTATAGCATAGTTACAAAATTAATCAATTGTTCTTTGTAACTTTTTGTCATATATTTTTGCATCGCATCACTGGCCCGCCGAGGCGGTATCCTCCGCCTGAGCCGGGGTCGACTGAGACCCTTCCTCCACCGGCGCTGTCTGTTCTGTCTGGCCCGCCGGATCTTCCGTGGTGGCCGCTGCCGCCGCGTGCTCCTCGTAAGTCTCAAAATAGAGATTGGAGCCGTCGTTCTTCACCTGATCTGTCTGGAAATACAGGTAATTGTGCTGCGCCGGATGCAGGACGCCGTCGATGGCTTCCAGACTCGGATTACAGATCGGTCCCACTGGCAGCCCGTCCACCTTATACGTATTATACGGCGAATCAATCTCCAGATGATCGTAGAGCACCCGGCCCACGCCATACATTCCTTCCGACATCGCGTACACCACGGTGGAATCAAACTGCAGGCGCATATTCTGCGCCAGTCGGTTGTTGATGACTCCGGCCACCATACTGTACTCTTGCGGCAGGTCGGTTTCCTTCTGTACCAGAGACGCCCGAATCAGAACTTCTTCCATGCTCATACCGAGGTTCTGCGCCTCCTTAAGCCGCTTCGCGTCAAACTTCTGCTCAAACTCGGCAAGAATCTTCTGTACCAGCTCCTCGCCGGTCATGTCCTCCGACAGATAGTATGTATCCGGGAAAATGTATCCTTCCAGCTGATAAAATACCTGTTCTGCCGATGGCAGCTGATCTTTATAAACAAAATCCACAGCAGCATTTTTCACTGCCGTCAGGAACTCTTCCTGACTCATGACGCCTTCCTTTTCCAGCTTCTCAGCGATCATCGGAATGGAATACCCTTCCGGAATGGTAAAGGATTCCTCCTCTTTCTGCGCCCCGCCGGTCACCAGCGTCTCTATCACATCGGCAAGGCACATGCCGTCATTGAGTGCAAAGGTGCCGTACCGCAGCTTCCCTCTGTCATCAGAAAAATAAATCTTCAACAGAAAGGCCGTCTCATAGCGGATCACACCGGCGTCCCTCAATTCTTTCGCCACCTGTCTCGTACTGCTTCCCTGAGCGATGGTCACCTCCACCGGCTCTCCTTCCACGGACTCCGTCCGGGAATACTCCCGCCAGATGGAAAAACCAAAGGTCAGAATCACCGCCAGCACAATCACGCCCACCGTAAGCAGGACCTTCTGCCATCCACGCAGCGGTTTCTTCTCCACCGCCTCACCGATCATCTCCTGATCCACCGCAGGTGACGGCACATTGCCTTTCCGGGAGCGCCTTCTGCGCCTGCGCGTCGGTTCCGCAAGCGATGTCTCCCCGACCGGTTCCATATCCGGCGCGCCTTTCCCAGCCGGCTCATCGCCGCACTCTTTCTGGCCGTCGGTCTCATCTACAGTGACATCTGCTGCGTTATTTTCCTCTATCTCCTGCGCCTCTTTTGTATCTTCTGTCACCGGAACATTTTCTGCTCCATCGGTCTTATTTTCCGGAATATTCTCTGTTCCTTCGATCTCTTTCTCCGGAATATTCTCCACTCCTTCGATCTCTTTCTCTGGAATATTCTCCACTCCTTCGATCTCTTTCTCCGGAATATTCTCCGTTCCTTCAATCTTTTTCTCCGGTTCCGGCTTAAACTTTATCTCCAAAATATATCCCTCCCACATCTTCATTCTTCTTTACGCCCTTACCTTACCACAGTT
>DXEQ01000093.1 GCA_019114885.1 Candidatus Anaerobutyricum stercoripullorum | reverse complement strand
CAGGAGATTGAATCAATGGAAAAAAGTATGGGAAGCAGAACCCTGCGTGATGTGAAGATCGGTGAGACTGTCACGGTGAAACGACTGACCGGCGACGGACCGGTGAAGCGCAGGATCATGGACATGGGGATCACCAAAGGCGTACAGATTTATGTGAGAAAGGTGGCGCCGCTGGGCGATCCGGTGGAAATCACAGTTCGCGGATACGAGCTGTCTTTACGAAAAGCAGACGCGGGGATGATTCTTGTGTAAAGTCCCGTTTTGCTGCGCTTGTTCGCGGATTATTTTTTTGACGTAATAGTTAGTTTGTACTAATTAAAAGTAGTTACAACATTTCACAGAGAAAAGGAGCAGGAAAATGTCAGTAAAAATTGCTTTAGCAGGTAATCCCAACTGCGGAAAAACGACCCTGTTTAACGCTCTGACCGGTGCCAATCAGTTTGTCGGCAACTGGCCGGGCGTGACAGTGGAGAAGAAGGAGGGTAAGTTAAAAGGACACAAGGATGTTGTGATCATGGACTTACCGGGGATTTATTCCTTATCTCCATACACATTGGAGGAAGTGGTCGCCCGGAACTATCTGATCGGAGAGAGACCGGACGCCATTATCAATATTATTGACGGTACAAATATTGAGAGAAACCTGTATCTCTCCACCCAGCTGATGGAACTGGGAATTCCGGTGATCATGGCCGTGAATATGGCAGATATCATCGAGAAGAGCGGAGACAAGATCTACGCGGATAAGCTGGCAAAGAAACTGGGCTGCGAGGTGGTGGAGATCTCCGCGCTGAAGGGAACCGGCGTACAGAAGCTTTCACAGAAAGCGGTGGCGCTGGCACAGAAGAAGCAGGCGGCCATGCCGGTGCACAGCTTTGATTCCGAAGTGGAAAATGTCATTGCGGATGTCAGCGGAATGCTCGGCAGTGAGGTTCCGGAAGAACAGAAGCGGTTTTTTGCCATCAAACTTCTGGAAAGGGACGATAAGATCGGCGCACAGCTTAAAAATGTTCCGGATGTGTCCGCCCAGATCAAAATGCTGGAAGATACATTTGATGATGACACGGAAAGTATCATCACCAATGAAAGATATACATACATTACTTCCATTATTCACGACTGTGTCACAAAGGCAAAGGGAGAGAAGCTGACAACTTCCGACAAGATTGACCGGATCGTGACGAACCGTATCCTGGCGCTGCCGATTTTCGCGGCGGTCATGGTAGTGGTATATTATGTTTCTGTCACAACGGTGGGAACCTGGGCCACAGACTGGATGAACGACGGCGTGTTCGGCGAGGGCTGGAGCTTATTTGGGATCGCGGTTCCGGGTATACCGGTTCTCATTGAAGGAGCGCTTAATGCCATCGGTTGTGCCGGATGGCTGCAGGCGCTGATCCTGGACGGTATTGTTGCCGGTGTAGGCGCGGTTCTCGGTTTTGTGCCGCAGATGCTGGTACTCTTTATCTTTCTGGCATTTCTGGAAGGATGCGGATATATGGCCCGTGTTGCATTTATTATGGACCGCATTTTCCGTAAGTTCGGTCTTTCCGGTAAATCCTTTATCCCGATGCTCATCGGAAGCGGCTGCGGCGTGCCGGGTATCATGGCTTCCCGTACCATCGAAAATGACCGCGACCGGAAGATGACCATTATGACTACGACCTTTGTACCTTGCGGAGCGAAGCTTCCGATTATTGCCCTTATTGCCGGCGCGATTTTCAACGGCGCGTGGTGGGTATCTCCAAGTGCTTACTTTGTCGGTATCGTCGCCATCATCTGCTCCGGTATCATCTTAAAGAAAACAAGACTCTTTGCCGGAGACCCGGCTCCGTTCGTCATGGAGCTTCCGGCTTACCATCTGCCGACTGTCGGCAGCGTGCTGCGCAGCATGTGGGAGCGCGGCTGGTCCTTTATCAAGAAGGCCGGAACCATCATTCTCTGCTCCACCATCGTTCTGTGGTTCCTGCAGGGCTTTGGCTGGGTGGACGGACAGTTTGCCATGCTGGAGGCAGAGCAGCTTGACAACAGCATCCTTGCCGCCATCGGCAACGTGATCGCGCCGCTTTTTGCGCCGCTTGGATGGGGCGACTGGAAGATGGCAGTGGCAGCCGTTACCGGTCTGATCGCGAAAGAAAATGTAGTCGGCACCTTCGGTATTCTCTTCGGCTTTGCCGAGGTGGCGGAAGACGGCGTGGAATTCTGGGGACAGCTGGCCGGCAGCATGACGGCGGTGGCAGCTTATTCCTTCCTTGTATTTAACCTGCTGTGCGCGCCTTGTTTCGCGGCCATGGGCGCCATCAAGAGAGAGATGAACAGCTGGAAATGGTTCTTCATCGCCATCGGGTACCAGTGTGGTCTTGCTTATGTGGTTTCCCTCTGTATCTACCAGATCGGAACCTTCCTTACCGGCGGCGGATTTGGAATCGGCCTGATCGTGGCCATCCTGCTTCTGATCGGATTCATCTATCTGCTGGCAAGACCGTATAAGGAGAGCAAGACGCTTCAGGTTCACATGAAAGGCATGGCGAATGCAAGATAAAACCCTTTCTTCGAAGGAACGAACCGCAGAGCAGGAGTCGGAAATTTGCTACGAGCGGACACAGATGCAAAAAGAGATGATCATAAAAAAGCTGCGGGAAAACGGATGCCGGATCACCAAACAGCGGGAGATTCTTTTAGATATCATCCTGCAGGAAGACTGCGCCTGCTGCAAGGAGATCTATTATAAGGCGCTGGAAAAAGACGGCGGCATCGGCTCGGCCACCGTCTATCGCATGATCAACACGCTGGAGGATATCGGCGTGCTCAGCCGCCGGAAGTACCGGGTCTGCTGTGAAGGAATACCAAAATATTGAGATAAAAGAACTGCATGTGGCATACCACAGATCAGCAATCTGTGGCATGTCCGGCAGTTTTTTTATTTCACAGGGAATTTCATGTCTGTGGAGAATAAAAAACGCTCCGCAAGAATCGCAGGGCATCGGATTGGAAAATGTCGCTAAAATCCTCCCGGTAAAAATGTTTCCCTTTAAAAAAGAATTGATTTTTCAGATACATTTTCTATAATATATATAGAAACAGAACGAATCCGGCAGGTATGAATAAAAATGTCGTGTCGCTGTGCGCGAAGACAATATGTAAAAATATTTTGGGCTGTCTGGTGGCCGCACCTGTGAACAGGCAGGCCGGGACAATCAGGGAAAGCGAGGAAAATACAATGGGATTAAATGATACACCGTCCGGTGAGCGGGTGCACATCGGATTTTTTGGAAGAAGAAATGCGGGAAAGTCCAGTCTGGTCAACGCGGTGACCGGGCAGGAGATGGCGGTGGTCTCCGATGTGAAGGGCACCACCACCGACCCGGTGCGAAAGGCCATGGAGCTTCTGCCCATCGGGCCGGTGATGATCATTGACACGCCGGGCTTTGACGATGCGGGAGCGCTGGGAGAAAAGCGGGTGCAGCGGACGAAGCAGATTTTAAACCACACCGACGTGGCGGTGCTGGTGGTGGACGCGGCGGCCGGGATGGCCGACTGTGACCGGGAACTGATTGGGATTTTTGAGGAGAAGGAGATTCCGTATCTGGTGGTTTATAACAAAGCGGATCTGCTGGGACCGGTTTCTGCGGGCAGCCGGGCAGAGGAGCCGCAAGACCGGACCGTCTATGTCAGCGCTCTGCGGGGCGAGGGCATCCATGAATTGAAGGAGCGGATCGCGGCGTTAGGGAAGTCTGCTTCCGCGCCGCAGCCGCTGGTCAGCGATCTGATCAGGCCGGCCGATCTGGTCGTTCTGGTCATTCCCATCGACAGCTCCGCGCCGAAAGGCCGGCTCATCCTGCCGCAGCAGCAGGTGATCCGGGATATTCTGGAGGCCGGGGGAGCGGCCATCTGCGTGAAAGATACGGAGCTTTCGGCTGTGCTTGACAAGCTGCCGGGCAAGCCGGCGATGGTGATCACGGACAGTCAGGCTTTCGGCCGGGTGTCCGCCGATGTACCGGAAGATGTGCTGCTCACGTCCTTCTCTATTCTGATGGCAAGATATAAGGGACTGCTGGATACCGCCGTGGAAGGCGTGGCGGCCATCGACCGGTTAAAAGACGGGGATACGGTGCTCATCGCGGAGGGGTGCACTCACCACAGGCAGTGTGAGGATATCGGGACGGTGAAGATTCCCGCCTGGCTTCATAAGCACACCGGAAAGAAGCTTAAGATCGAGACCTGTTCCGGGCAGAGCTTCCCGGAGGACCTCTCTTCTTACGCGCTGATCATCCACTGCGGCGGCTGCATGCTCAACGAGCGGGAGGTCCGTTACCGGATGAAATGTGCGAAGGATCAGGGAGTGCCGATGACCAACTACGGGATTGCCATCGCCCATCTTCACGGAATACTCAAGCGAAGCGTGCAGGTGTTCCCGCAGCTGTACCGGCTGCTTTGATAAGATACGATTTCTGAATGAAAAATGCAGTTTTTATCAGATTCAAATGCAGAACGATGATAAAATGGTGCATTTTGTGAGATATTTTGGCGTCTGGTAAAATAAGGAAGTCATTTTTTGTCGAAAAGTCTTTGTTTTTTAATATTTTTTTGGTATACTTCTTTTATGACCGGAGCCGGATGTTTCGGCCCGGGAATAGAAAGGCGGACAGGAAGAGTATATGAACAGGGTAATTGAAGCACTGGAACAGGAACATTGTGATGTGGAGGACGCTCTGAAGCGCTGCATGAATATGGAGGATCTCTATCTGGAACTTCTGGAGCTTTTTGCACAGGACGATCAGATCGACCGCCTGCTGGAGGCTTATGAGAATAAGGAGGCGGCGGATGTGTTTTTTCATTCCCATACGCTGAAAGGGGTATATACCAATCTGGGGATGAAGCATCTTTTCGAACTGGATGAGCCCATCGTGGAGAGGACGAGAGACAAGCAGCCCGACAGTGTTTTCGGACTGGAAGAAAATGTACGGGCCTTATACGAAGAACACAAAAGAATCGCAGCGATCATTCGGGAGAATATCTGAACATTTTTCAGGAACAAAGAGATGACGGCCTTTGCCGGGCAGAAAGCGCGGCGGAAGCGGGCCGTTTTCCCATACATAAGAGAAAGATACAGGCAGCCGGCAGATTTTTTCAAAAATCTGCCGGTTTTTTTTGAACCGGAGGGAGGAATCCGGTCTCTTTATAGTAGACGCGTCAGAAAAAAGATAAAGGAGGTGGCGGCGTGGAGACAGATGCACAGTTGATCCGGAAATGGAAGAACGGCGACGAGGAGGCTTTTTCAGCCATCTATGAACGATACAAACAGACGGCCATGCGGACGGCCTGGCTGCTTTGTCACAATCTGGCGGACAGCGAGGATATCGTGCAGGAAACCTTTGTACAGTGCTACTTTCATATAAAGGATCTGAAAAATGAGGAACAGTTCCGGCCGTGGATGTTAAAATGTCTTGTCCGCATCGGATGGCGGATGGCAAAGAAACAGAAAAAAGAGATGCCGGAGGAGCAGCTGGAACTGCATCTGGAAAGAGAGCGGTATCTCTTAAGTACATTTTCCGGAAAAGATGCGAAGGAGCCGCTGGCACAGGCGCTGGCAGACGAGTTCTCTGGCGAGCTGACGGAGGCGATCGGCAGGCTGTCGGAAAAACACCGGCTGGTCATTGTTCTGTACTATTACAATGAGATGAGCGTGCAGGAGATCGCGAAGATCACCGGCTGTCTGCCGGGAACGGTGAAGTCACGGCTGCATTTCGCAAGAAAACAGCTGAAAAAGCTTCTGTCGGACACAGAGGAAGAGAGCACAGGGAGGGTAGCTTATGAGAGAGGATAGATGGGAACGGATGCTGCAAAACGGACTGAAAAAGGAGACGGAGCACATCGGAGTTTCAGATTTTTTGAAGACAAGGATTGACATGGAGATCACAGCAAGACAGGAGGAATCCATCATGAAAAAGAAAATGCATTTTAAGAGATATATCGCAGTGGCAGCCTGCGTCTGCCTGCTGGTTCCGGCGGGAATCTTTGCGGGAGGAAAGGTGAGCAGTTATACATCCGGTACGGATGGCGCCGATTATAAGACCTCTTCGGACTGGAAAGACCTGAACGCCATGGAGGAGAAAGCGGGGATCGAGACGGACGCCGTGGAGAATTTCTCCAACGGGTATCAGTTCAGTGAGATCAGCACCGTTCCTTTCAATGCGCTGGATGAAGAAGGCGTCAGGATGTTTAAGGAGATCGAACTGCAGGTAAGGTATCAGAACGATGCGGGCAATGAGATCAACTGCTATATGAACCGGGCCGACGACAGGATGACGGATGATAGGACGCCGGATCAGACAGCGGAACTTGACGGCGTCACGGTAAGCTGTTATGAGGAAACCTATAAGTTTGTTCCGACGGACTATGAGGAGACTGCCGAGGACCGGGCGCTGGAAGCGGCGGGCGGATATTACATTTCCTATGGAAATGATAAGGTGGAAGTGCTGGATTCCTTGTCCGTAAATTGGGAAAAGGACGGTGTGTCCTATGGCATCCAGGGCTTTGATACGGACCTGACTCCGGAGGAGTTGTTCGCCATGGCCGGTGAGATGATTCAGGGATAGAGGAGGCATCCCGAAAACAGGACAGGAAATGTACCGGGATATTCCGTTTTTGGATAAAATATATATTTGACGAAGACAGTCACAGGAAGTACAATAATCGTGGCACAATGTCATCGCGGAACATGCAGGGGCGTCCCTGTATCCGCCGGGCGGAGTCATACATTTTCGGTAAAAATGTGTGGGTTTCCCCTGAAAAATGATGTATGACAGAAAGGATGACATATGGTACGGGATTGTTATAAAGAGATGGCGCGGCTGCTGCGGGCCGGAGAGATCTGCGGTATGGCGACAGTCATCAAAAAAGAACGGAGCACGGAGAAGGCTGTCTTTGAGAAACATATTTTCGGGGAGAAAGACACGTCTTTCTCCCTTCTTCCTGTTATGGAGGAGACAAAAGAGGAGATCAGGATCTGGGAGCCGGCCGGGAGAAAGAGCCGTCTTTTCATCCTGGGAGGCGGACACATAGCAAGAGCGCTGTGCGCCTTTGCGGCAGGGACCGGGTTCACGCCGTGGGTCCTGGATGAGAGAAAGGAGTTTGCCAATGCGGAACGGTTTCCGGAGGCGGAGCGGGTCATCTGCGCGCCTTTTATGGAGGCGCTTTCACAGATTGCCGTGACTCCGGAAGATTATGTGGTCATCGTGACCCGGGGACACAGCAGCGACGGCGACTGCCTGAAATATCTGCTTGGACGGGAACTGCCGGGGTATCTTGGCATGATCGGTTCCCGGCGGCGGGTGCAGGCGCAGTTTGCCCTGTTCGAAAAAGAAGGGATTCCGAGGAAGCGGCTGGATTTCGTTCACACACCCATCGGGCTTTCCATCGGAGCGGTCACGCCGGAGGAGATTGCCATATCGATTCTGGCGGAGCTGATTCTGGTAAAGCGTACTGACCGGCGGGAACATGTGGTGCAGACCGACCTGGAACAAAGCATAATGGAGGAGATCGCATCCTGCGCGGGCCCGGCTACGGTGGCGACCATTGTGCGGGCCGCAGGCTCCACCCCGAGAAAAGAGGGAGCCAAGATGCTGGTATTTCCGGACGGAACCATCCGGGGGACCATCGGCGGCGGTCTTTGTGAGAGTGAAGTCATCCGGCGGGCGGCGGCCATGGCAGGCACCGGCAGTTCCTGTCTCTTTCACTTCGCGATGGACGCCGACGCGGCGGCCCGGGACGGTATGGCCTGCGGCGGGACGCTGGATATCCTGATCGAAGATCTGGATGCGGAATGCTGACGGGCGACCGGCGGTTGAAGAATTTGCCGGTTCTGCCGGAAAAACAGTGATTATAAAACAGTGATCACAAAGAGAAGGAGCAAACGATATGGAATTTACACATTTTGACGCCGAGGGCAACGCGGTGATGGTGGACGTGGGCGGTAAGAAAGAGACCGAGCGGGAAGCTGTGGCCTGTGGGACCATCCACATGAGCAGAGAATGTTTTGAAAAAGTTCTGGAAGGACAGATGTCCAAGGGAGATGTGCTGGGTACGGCCCGCATCGCCGGTATCATGGGCGCGAAAAAGACGTCCGAGCTCATCCCTCTGTGTCATCTGCTGCAGCTGACCAGCGTGAAGATTGATTTTGAAAAGGATGCGGCAAAACAGGAGATCACAGCCGTCTGCCGGGTAAAGACCACCGGAAAGACCGGCGTGGAGATGGAAGCTCTCACCGGCGTGCAGATCGCCCTGCTGACAATCTATGACATGTGCAAGGCGGTGGACAAGCGGATGGAGATGTACGGCATCCATCTGTGCACAAAGACCGGCGGAAAGAGCGGAGAGTTTGTGTTTTGAGATGAGAAGGAAACAGACACCATGCGATATCAGATAAAAAACGGTACGGTCTCCCTGAAAGGGGAGATCATTCTTGATCACATAGATTTTGAGGTCCGGGGCAATGAGAAGATTGCTCTGGTGGGAAAAAACGGCGCCGGTAAGACGACGCTCCTGCGGCTGATCGCCGGAGAGCTGTCGCTGGACCGGGATGATAAGCGATTTGACGCGGGCGTTTTTCTGGCGAGGAATACCACGGTGGGAATGCTCCGGCAGAACGCGGTGGAGGAGGAGAAGGAGCGGACCGTGGAGGAGGTGCTGCTGGCGCTCTGCCCGGCGGATGATCCGTATTCCAGAGAGCGGTATGATTTTGAGCAGGAATACGACCGGGCGTTCACTGCCTTTGGCTTTGCGAAGGGGGATAAAAGGAAGAAACTGCGGGAGTTCTCCGGCGGTGAACAGACGAAGATCGCCATGATCCGGCTCCTTTTGTCCCGGCCGGATATCCTGCTTCTGGATGAGCCCACCAATCATCTGGACGTGAACGCGGTGGAGTGGTTGGAAGAGTATATCAGAGATTATGAGAAGGCGGCGGTGATTGTCTCCCATGACCGGTATTTTCTGGATGCGGCGGCCGGCACGGTATATGAGCTGGAAGAAGGGAAACTGACCCGTTACG
>DXEQ01000092.1 GCA_019114885.1 Candidatus Anaerobutyricum stercoripullorum | reverse complement strand
ATAAGACTTCCAAATTTAACGTATTTTCCTGGAGATAGCGCACTGTGTACGTACGAACAGTACGGTAGTCATCTCCAGTGATAATACGGAAGTATATCTGGAGGGTGCCCGATTGAGGCTAACTATGCACGGCAGACATCTCCGCAAGATAATACAGCGTATAGGGCGGATGATTTGGCAGTATATTTATAACCACAAAAAATGCAGTTTCCTGTTTTATATACAGGAAGCTGCATTTTTTATTTTAAGCATGCAGGATATCCTACAGAATATCTTTATGTTTTTTGAGAAGGGCGATCATATCGTCCAGCGGCTCATCGATGCTGTTGTAGGTAAACCATTTGCGGAAGAGCAGCTCGTCGATCTCCACGGAAAGGGACTTGGCCTGGGTGCGCAGATCGTTATCCTCGATGTGATCAAAGTCCGCTGTCTGCATGGAGCCGCAGACACGACAGAGATTTGCACAGGCGGCAAAACCGAAGCACTCCCGAAGAATATCAAGGAAGAGAGACTCCTTGTAGCCCTTTGCCAGCTTATATTCCAGCTTGGCGTCCTTCTCCCAGTATTCGGTGAAATAACCGATATAATCTGTATAGAGCAGATGCATGATCGTGATCAGATAGGACAGACATCCCTTTCTGTCGCTCTCATTTTCAAAAGGCCGGAAAGCGGCGGAACAAAACTGGCTGATAAAATTCGCCATGATGAAACCCAGATCATAGGAGAACGGAGCTCCGAACGTATACTCCATGTCGATAACCTTTAAGTGAGTGTCATCGGCAAACATGTTGGAAGTATGGAAGTCACCATGGATCAGCGTCTCTGACTTGCTCATAAACAGATGGCGCAGCTTGAAACGCTGGAAGGTGATCTCCGTATCTCTGTAAATATTGCCGCAGTATTCGGCAAACTCCGGACCGCAGGCCGGATCGAATTCGTCAGCGCCGAAGATACCGAGGAAAATACCATCCTCCATCACGTGGCGAATCTCCGCGTTCATAAAATGAGAGAGAAGACTGCGGTATTTCTCCGACTCCAGATAAAACTCTGAGGTATAGAAATGTGTTGCCGCCAGATACTGAGAAACCTGGCTGGCCAGTTCCGGAAGACGATGGTTCTCATTCATCTGATAGCGGACCAGCTTGAGATTAGACACATCTTCCATAATAAACACATTGTTCTCAAAGTCACCGTGGTAAAGAGTTGGTACATACTGTGGAACAATCTTGGAGCGAAGCTGCATGATCTCGTACTCATAACGGTTCCGTTTCGGCGTCACAGCCTTGCCCCGACGTCTCAAATGACTGGTGGACTGCTTTACGATATAAGAAGCATTCTTGTCGGCTACACGGAACACAAAATTACAGTATCCGTCGCCTTCCACATCTTCGCTGAGCTCTCCCTCTCCGATGACATTCACCTGCACAGGTGCTTCCAGTTTGATGGAAGGGACATGGTCTTTGATGTAGGAGACAACATTGTCTCTTGTAAGAATGATCATAACAAAACCTCCCTCCCTCTATCTGGACTGGCCTTCCCGGGCCAGCTGTTCATCATACTCTTTTGCGTATCTGCAGAAAATATCTTCCACAAGACGCATGTCATTTATAAATTCATCGATCGTGTTATACTGTTCCCATTTCACCAGCATCTGACGGTCAAGGATGATGGAATAACACTTGGCATTATGTCTTGCCACGTAGTCGTCAATATCGTCATAATCCGGATATGGCACCTCACAGACAATCCGTCCCAACATGGCGGAGGCAGCGAAACCGATGAACTCCCGGAGTGTTGTCAGACGGAAATCCTGCTGCAGTCCCGGCACATGCTGATAAACATCTTTGGCGTCCTCATCCCAGTAACGACAGAAAAGATCACAGAACTTGCAGTACGTTTCCCGGATCATGAACAGGCAGTAATCCTTGAAAACATGGCGGGCCTGATCCGTCTTGTACGGACGGAAAATGGCGGCAGCGTACTGGGCGATGAAGTTCGCCAGGAAATAGCCCATATCATAAGAAAACGGGCCGCAGAATGTATACTCCATGTCAATGATCTTCGCCTCCGTCTGGCTGGCGAAAATATTAGAGGTATGCAGGTCGCCGTGAATCAGACATTCACCCTTTGTCATGAACAGATGGCGAAGCTTCTGTCTGGATAAAAGAACGGCAGGGTCCGCACAGATCCGTCTGGAAAATGTGACAAAATCCGGATCCAGTGGCCGTCCCACGGTATCTTCCGGGGATACGCTGGTGAGGAACATGCCCACATCCATGATATCCCGCATGGTGGAATTCATAAAATGTACGGAAAGATCACGAAAAGTCTTGCCGTCCAGATAGAACTCCGATGTATAGAAATTGTTGGCTGCCATATAACGGGCCACCTGCTCTGCAAGCAGAGGGTAGGTCACTCCCTTTAACAGCTGAAAACGGGAAATGCGCAGCCTCGACACATCTTCCGTGATAAAAATCCGATTCTCATCGTCACAGTCATATAAGTCCGGAATCAGATCCGGAATGATCGCCTTGCGGATCTGCATGGACTCATATTCCAGCTTAAACCGGTTTAAATCCAGCGTCAGTTCGTCCGCACAGCGGGCCTCCGCCGTGGACTGTTTGACGATCAGATGATAGGTCCCGTCAGAGACACGGTACACCATATTGATGAAACCGTCGCCATCTTCCTCCACGGAACCCTCGCCGATGGCGGAAACCGTTATCGGACCGCCGTCCGCGTTAAAAAACTCAAGCCTTGATTTTACATAGTCGGCAACATTCTCCTTCGTCAGTACAATCAAAGGCTCACCTCCTCTTTTTAATCAAAATAATCTGCTGCGTATCGCCGGGCATTCTCCCTTTTATACTTCTCAACCATCTTGTGAAGACTGTCCGAAAGCTCGTCCACACCCTCCCCGGTGTAAGAGCTCACCGCAAAAATATCTCTGCACCCTGCCAGCTCCAGATAAGAGCGGGCCTGCTTCTGATTGGAATCCTCCCGGTCAATCTTCGTGAGAATACCGACGACCGGCTTTTCAAACTTGGATGTAAGACCACCGGAAAACCAGCAGTCCTCGCTGGTGGAATCCTGTACAAGACCGATGATGTCCGCGTCATGAGACGTGATGGTCAGTGAACCCCAGTAACCCCGCTGCTGCATATATTCACCGGGGGTATCGATAAAATTCCCCACATATTCCACGGTCTGCGTCTTATCGTACTTGATCTCCTTATCGATCAGACGCTGAATCAACGTTGTCTTTCCGGCAGCTGAAGGGCCGATCAACATAACTTTCATAAAAAATAGCCTGTCCTTTGCTGTAGTATCAGATATCATGTCTTCGTGATCGCAACCGTATCAAAACCAAGCTTATTATAAAAGGTAGTGATCACACTGTTCAGTGCGGATTCCACATTTGCTGTGGAGCCTACGATAATAACAGACCCGGAAAAACGATCTACAAACCCAAGCTTGATGGAAGCGGCCTTCGTGCAGATATCCGCAGCGATGATCGTCGCCTCCGACGGAGTGATGGTCATGATGCCGATGGCGTCATGATAATCATCCGGAAGTCCCAGCTTCTTGTAGACAGACGCCTTCGGCCGGGTAACCATATGAGCGAGGGTAATCTGTTTGCCGGGAACGTATTCCTGTATCATACGGGACTTATCTTCTGCGTTGATCCCGTTATTAATCATGTCTCTCGCCATGTTGAGCTCCTTTCCGGATAACGTGTCTGCTCAAAAAATGTCGTGCAGGAAAACACCGTATCGACAAAAGCGCGCACGTATCCAAATTTTAAAATCCACTACTCACATTATACAAATCCGGAG